>JANYBY010000303.1 GCA_025360565.1 Bacteroidota bacterium | reverse complement strand
TTGCAAAAGAATATGAACTTAAACGCGCCGAAAAAGAATCGCTTAAACTTATTTCAGATTGTTATAAGGCCAAGGGCAATCTTGCAAAGGCCATGCCTTATTTTGAAAAGTATCTTTTCTTAATTGTTCTGCTTTAGCAGTGTTTTCTTTTTTATCGAATTCATATTTTAATTCGAGTTTGTAAGCAGATTTATTTATTTCCACATTATTTAAACTATCATTAAGTTCAACGTACTTTTCAAAATAAGGCATGGCCTTTGCAAGATTGCCCTTGGCCTTATAACAATCTGAAATAAGTTTAAGCGATTCTTTTTCGGCGCGTTTAAGTTCATATTCTTTTGCAAGTGTTAACGCATTTTGGCCATACGCGATGGCCTCATTATACTTTTTATTTCTCAATAAAATATCACCAATTCCAATTAACGATAACGCTTCACCGTCTCTATCACTTAATTCTTTTTCAATAGTAAGACATTGTTCAAAAAGAGCCATCGCTTTCTCAAACTGACCTATTTCTGCAAATGAGTTCGCCAAATTTTTATACGAAATGGCCATACCGTTCTTATCGTTTATTTGTTTACTTATTTCTAAGCTTAGGTTTTCATATTTTAGGCATGAATCTTTTTTCCCAATTTTTCCATAACAGCTCGAAATACTTGTGTAACACTGTGCCTCGCCTTGGCGGTTGCCGTTTTCCTTTTCAATTTTTAAGCTGCTAAACTGATACTGCAAGGCCTTTTCGTATTGGCCAAGGGTACTATAAACAACACCCAAATTACCATAAGCCATTGCCAAGCCTGATCTATTTTTAAGTTCTTCGTATATTTTTAAACTTTCAAAAAAATACTCGGCTGATCTTGAATACATATTCATTTGTTGATATGCAATACCAAGGTTATTTAACGACATGGCAATTAATTTTTTATTCCCAAGTCCTTTGCGGATCGCTAATGCTTTTTCGTGACTGGTAATAGCTTCATTAAACCTGCTGGTAATAAAATAATATGCCCCTGATAAATTGTGAGCGTTAGATTGCCAAAATAGACTTTTTGAGTTGATTGCTTTTTCTAAAATAGTTTGTGATAAAACAAGAACAGTATCGGGTTTATTGTATAAAAGGGCGCTTGCAAGTTCGTACAGAGCTTTCATTTTTACAGTATCGGGTGTGTTGGCACTATTGATAACGCGTACCAACGAATCGGGTTGACTATTTATTTTACAAATAAAATAAATAATAAAAATAAAGCCGTAAGCGCATTTTTTTCTCATTACAAGGGCTTAACTGTGTAAATATGATCTTAACCTGATTTTTAATCCAATAAAGGGCTAAACATTAATCGTAATAAACAATGTTTGGTTTAATTTTTGTGTTTTGTGCGAGAGCCAACGCGGTTTCGGTAAGTTCATCCTCTTCTTTATCGATCATAAAATTAATGGTTACCCGGCCAGAATTATTTAAACAAATGGTTTTCAGAACAATATTTATTATTTGAATACTGGTAGTATTGTAATACCCCATGGTTATATTTATGTTAAACGTTTTTCCTTTTGGAATTTTTACATTCTGAATCCATGAAGAGAGCCTGTGATAAAACTGGCTTGGGCCTGACATATATGAGTTTCCGTTTATTGTAAGCGTGTAGTTTTCAGAATCCATCAGGATGTAAGGCGAGTTTTCTCCCGCCGCAATTTCAATCTTATCCATTTATTTTTAATTTAATTGTTACTAAAGTATTTTCAAGCGCCGACTCAGTTGTAATTTCTACATTGCCATTTGATTTATTAAAGATCTCGAGCAAACCGAGGCCCACTAATTTATCAAAAGACGCGTCGGCGAGCAATTTATTGTATTCCTTCTTTACATCTTTAATGCTTTTAATTCGTTTTATGTTATCCATAAGAACCACAAGGCTGTTAGGGTTTACAATGTTACTCACAGCTACATAACAATCATCGTTTTGTTTTGTTACCAGAACTCTGCCATATGCTACGCCGGAAAGGTGTGTGATAGCATTTGTAATTAATTCAATTAAAGCAATTTTTAAGTTACTTTTTGTTTTACCGGAACAAAAATCGATGGTGTTCGTTTTTTTCATAAAAAAAATCAATACATCTTCGTCCAAATCGCCCTCGTAATAAATCCTATTTTTTAATTCCATATATTATTTCATAAATTACAGCTTAATTCCTATTACTAAAATATCGTCAATTTGACTATTGTCCATTTTCCACAATTCGTGTTCGTTCACCATCGCTTTATATTGTTCATCAATTTCCATGCCATTAATTTGTTCAAACAAGGCTTTCATTTTTTTCATAGAAAACCTTTTGTTCTTTGGGCCGCCAAATTGGTCACCAAATCCATCGCTAAATAAATAAATTGTATCGGATTTTTGATAATTAAATTTAGAATCTTCAAACTTTTTATCATTTCCTTCCAAAAAACCGCCTATTGATTGCAAATTAGCAGTTACTTCGGCTAAAGTATTGTTTGAAAAGATATAAAAAGGCCGATTTGCCCCCGAAAATATAACTTCCTGTTTATTCCTGTTAATTCTGCAAATAGCCATATCCATGCCGTCTCTGATCTGTTCCTCCTTGTTTTTTTGCTTGAATGAGAAAAATAATTTTTTATCCAGCTCAAATAATATCTGCGAGGGTGTTGGTTCGCGGTTCTCTATCATGATCTGATTTAAAAATGTTGAGCCTATTAAACTCATAAAGGCGCCCGGCACGCCGTGTCCGGTACAATCAACTGCCGCAATATAAATATGCTCATTGGTTTCGTAACACCAGTAAAAATCACCACTTACAATATCTCTTGGCCTGAATAAGATAAAAGCATTCAGTTTTTCAGTAATGTTTTCAACCGAAGAAAGCGTAGCGTTTTGAATTCGTTTAGCGTATGTAATACTGGATGTAATGTCCTCGTTTTTTTTCTCTAATAGTTTATTGCTTTTTTCAACATTTTCTTTTTCCACTACCAACTCTTTGGTTTTTTCGGTAACCATCACCTCAAGGTTTTCTTTTGCCTTTTTTAAAGCGAATAAACGCCATCTTAAAATATAATAAAATATAAGTAAAGTTATCGCTAATAATATAACATAGAACCAGGCTTTTTTCCAAAAAGGAGCGGCTATAACAACCTTAAAAAAATGAGGTTCGGGGTTTTCAAATCCATCCGAATTAGTTGAGTAAATTATAAACCTGTATTCGCCATCGCTTAATTTTGAATAATTTTTTACGGGGCTATTTGTTATTTGCCATTTGGTATCAAAGCCATCCAATTTATAACGATAAGTAACCGAAGCCGGGTCTGAAAGAGAAACGCCGATGTAATCGACATTTAACTCATAATCGCCATGCGATAAATTAAAAACAGAATCGTTTACATTCTTTTCAATGTTATTAAATGAAACGGATAAAAAATTAAAGACCGGTGGCTGCACATTAATTTTATCTTCAATTGGATTATACTTTATTAATCCTTCAGTTGTTCCCATCCACAAACCCCCGCTATTATCGCTCACAAGGCATTTACTATTGAATGAAGACGCTGGTAAGCCCTCTTCCTTAGTAATTGACCTGAAATTTTTTATACTATGGTATTTAATACTCATTCCGTTTTTATGGCAGGCAATAATATCTCCTTTAAACGAAATGCCGAGCTCGTAAACATAATCTGATCTTAAACCATTGTTGGCATTATAATGTATATATTTTTGATTGTGGTTTAAACAAAAAATACCATTACCCTCAGTACCGAACCAGATATTGTTATCTTTATCCTGGAGAGCAACAGTAAACTTAAATGCACTTACCGAATCAATTTCTTTTACCAGGTCTATTGAATCTAAATAAATATTGTAAAGTGGTGTTTCCGGTGAAAATACCCACAAACGCTCGCTTCTATCGGCAAAACAGCCTGTAACATTATTGTGCGGCAATCCGTTGTTGGTTGATAGTTCTTTTTCGATCTTAAAATCCTGATCTAAATAATACAATCCGGCGGTGGTACAAACAACATATTGATTTTGAAGATTGATGGTAATGTAATTAATTATTTTAGTTTCAAACTCAGGTAATTTTTTTAAAAAATTAAATTTTTTATTCTTCCGTTCATAAATAAAAATACCATTTGTAGTGCCAATTAACAAAACGCTTTTAAATTTATTTACGTAAGAAGTGCGGATCTCGTTCTCACTCGTTGAGTCAAATAAAGTAATAACATTACTGCGGCTCTTTTTTAGCGAATTTATCCAAAACAATTGCTTTTCATCCGTCATTATAACGTTATCTGAATCATCAACGGCAATTGACTTAATATTATCAAAAGGTAAAAAATTATTTTTATTATAAAATTCAAATCTATCCGAAAGAAATTGAAATAATCCGTTGCCAATAGAGCCAAACCATAAATTCCCTTCTTTATCTTTAAATATTTTACGAATAAATACACTTTTTAATCCATTCTTATCATTGATCACATTCAGCTTTTGAATTTTAAAATCCGCGTCAAAAGAGATCATTCGCAATCCTTCGCCTTTTAAAGAGATCCAAAGTTGATTATCCTTGAATAACAAAAGATCTTTTACTTCGTATTTTTTTGAGATAAGATTTTTAGTAAAAGAATAGATGGAAGAATAGTTATTTCCTACTTTTTTTAAAACCTCCACTCCTTCTCCATCAATACCTACAAACAATTGTTCTTGCGAATTAAAATCAAAACAAGTTATATTTTTATCCTTGGTTCCCGCTATTATTACAGGTAATGCTTTGGGATTATTCAGCTCAAGATAATATAACCCTTCAGCAGTGGCCACATATAATAGATCACCTTTAATTTTTATTTTATTTATAGAGGGTAATTGTTCCTGAGTGAACAATTCGGGCTTATTATTCTTGATGATATATAATTTTCCATCAACTGTGGCATAGTAAATACGTTGATCTTTACTTTCAGAAAACGCGATGACTTTTGATAATTGCGCTTCGGTAATTTGCACTTTATAAAAAACGGAATTTTTACAATAGGTTATGCCCCCATCCAAATGCCCGATCCATAACGTTTGATTAAAATCATAAAAAAGTGCCGTGCAAAAATTTTCAGCTAAGCCTACTTTTGTTTTATAGGTTGTAAATTTATTACCGTTGTACTCTCCAAGCCCGTCGCCGGTTGCAATATAAATGGAACCACTGTTTGATTGTACAATATCGTAAACATAAGGCTGCGATAAGCCTTCTTCAACCGAAAAACTTTTAAAATTATAATCTTGCGCCTTTGTGAGGAGTCCTAAGAAAATTAATATGACCGTATTTATTTTTCTCATTTATCGGGCTTTACGCCAATTTTATATTTGAATTTTGGTACCCCGCCAATAGGCGAAGTGTAAAAAGGCATTAATTCGCCAAACTGATTTTTTATATAAACCGCAATGTTATTATTTTTAACTAATTTTTTATTGATGAATTGAATATCGAGCGAGGTGTTTAATTCTTCCTTGGTAATATTAAAATTTTCTTTTGACCAAACGCCTTCGGCTTGTGACATAAAAATTTCTCCTTTTTTTGCTATCGAAACAATCCTTATTATTCCCGCATCGTCAAAATCAAAAATATTTATTTCGCAAGTTACAACACCCGTTGGAATGAAGGGATAAATATGTGCCACTGACTTAACATCTTCATTTAAACGGAAGGTATATTCATAATAAAAAGAGTTTGCGCCTTCCACCTTAACATTTTGATCTTTTTTAGATGATAAAAATAATTTGTAAGTATTTCCGTCATCTCCTTCAATACCCTCAACCACCATTTTAAAAACATAACCGCCCAATTCGGGCTGCAACTCTCCTTCTTTTGGGTTAAACGGGCCAAAATCGTACCATTTGCCATCCTGTTCGGCATCTTCGCCAAAACTTTTTGAAGTTAAAAGCACACCCGATTTAAAGTTTCCTTTTGGCGATTCATCTTTCGCTTCTTTATTTGAATAAGAACCTTTGCCACCATAAAAAGAAAATTTTGTTTTGGTGTTACTTGTGTTATATTTTTCATCGTGCAATCCGCCGCACTCTGGATCAAAAACACGCACAAAAAATGGTTCAGTAGTTTTTTCGGGTATTATAAAAAAAATGATCTGGGTAAAATCATCGTCGCCATAATTTGCCGAGGCGCCTTTACCAAAGGTGATAAAGAAAGGAATATTCTCGTCTTCAGAAGGTATTGCTTGAGAAAATAACTGAGTAATACTCGTTAAACAAAACAATATCAGTAAAAGTATTTTAGATGTTTTCATTATTTTAAGTAAAATATAGTTATATCAACTTTACGGTTTTCTTGCAAATTTTCGTGCTCTATCATTTCGTTAGTAAGTTTACCGCCAAAATAATAAGATTTTAATTTAGAAAGGTTAAGCGAAGTTAAAACTTTAGTAACTGCATCCACACGCTGTTGACTTAAAACATAATTGGCAGTTGCTTCACCGGTATAATCCGTATAACCTTTTAAAACTATACGGAGTTGCTTTAAATTTTTAAACGTTTTAAAATATTTTAAAAGTTTTTCTTTTTCGGTTTTAGAGATCTCAAAAGAGCTAACATCAAAATAAATTGAAATATATTTGTCGGATATAATGGTATCCTTGATCAATAAATACTGATTTCTTAAGTTAGGATTTTCTACTAAGGAATCATTTTTAAACCCGGTAACAACCGCCGACTTAAAGCCTCTTGTTTTTGCCATCTCGTAATACGGAATAATTTTTGAAACCGTTTTTGAAGATCCATAATAATAATGATACATACTATCACGTTTATTTTCCGAGATCATTTTTAGTCCGTTAAAAACAGGATTATCTTTTTCAATTTTATTTTTTGAAGATCCCAGATGCACTTTGTAAATAACAGATGTGTCGGGTTTTTCGCCGTGAAACGTATTAAAAACTCTTCTGTTTGGATCTTTTACATCAATTACCGGTTTTGTATTTACGATCTCCTCTCTTGTCTTTTTTTCCTTTTTGTTATTTATTCTTTTTGCAATTGCAATTGAATCTGTTCTTTCTTTCTTAATTATAAAATTATAAAAACCTTTGTCGTATACCGCCATACTATCCATAAATTTCTTTTTGTGATTCCTAGCAGGTTCTTTAATTATTGGCGGGTTAAATGAGTAAATAGGTTGTATATTTGATTTGGTAACCCACACCTTTTTCTCTACACATTCTTTATATGGTTTAAAATTTCTTGTACCCACAATGCCCATTTTAACAATGTAAGTGCCGGGTATATCGTACTTATGCTTGGGCCTTTCGGTAAACGCGAAAACACCGTCTCCAAAATTCCAATACCGCTTTGCGATCGTTAAACTATCCACATTAATAAATCGCGAATCAAATACCATTTCATATCCGGCCTTTACAGTATCAGCCGAATGTATAAAAAGTTGTTTTTCGTTCTTAAGATCAAAATCGTAATTAACTTCGTTGTAAAATATTTCACCGCTCGATTTATCGATCACGTTTAATTCTATCAAATACTTTCCTTCCCCATCAAAACAATGCCTCGCTTCTATTCCTCGTTTTTTTGTTCCATCTCCAAAGCTCCATTCATAGGTCATTCCAATCGTATCTTTCGCGCTTAATGACGAGGCTTCAAAAAAAGTATAACAATAAATATTATTTTTCATTTCTTTACACTTATCAAACTCCGGTATATTATATTTAAAACGAAATATATCATCCGTTCCTTTTCTGTTCGAACTTAAAAAGCCGGCAGATAAATTATTATCAATTACAAAACCAAAATCATCAAATTTAGAGTTGATGGGGTATGGCATTAAACGCGGTTCTGCTTCGGTATTCATGTAATCAATTGTGTAAACATCGGTACCGCCAAATCCATTAGGCCTATTAGATGAAAAATACAATTTAGGATAAACAAAATAGGGATAAGATTCGGAATATTCTGAATTTACTTTTGAGCCGCAGTTAACAGGGGCCTGCCATTTATTATTTTTTTTGAGGCTGTAAAAAAGATCTGTTTTACCAAAACCCAATTTGTAATTGCTTGTAAAGAACATTAACGTATCTCCAACCACACATGGCTGAGCGCATGAAATTGAATCATCAAGACCAAAACTAATCGTTTGAGGCACTCCTTTTTTATTATTAGAATCCCACTCCAAAAATTGGATCTGTAAGGGCATTTGTTTATTATTGCTTATCCATTTTTTATTATTTAGGGTGGCGTAGATCCCCTCTTCCGTAACACAAACCGGCCCCACGTTATATTTTGTCTCTAATCTCCCGCTTACATTTTTGGGTTTGGTAAAACTTAAACTGTCGGAATAATTTGATTCGTAAAGCCTGTAAAAATAATCATCTGTTCTTTTATCAGTATATTTTACCGAAAAATCACTTTCTCTGTCAGAAATAAAATAAAGTTTGCTGTTAAATAACATCGGGGCAAATTCATTCCCATCCGTATTCAGCTTTTTAACCGCATTTACTTTTAAGTTAACCGAATCGTATTGCAGCACTTGTCCACTAATATTTTGGATAAGGGTTGTTAAGAGCGTAACAAAAAGAAAAAGAGATCTATTATTGAAAGTCACGGGGATTAAGAGCGTTAAATGAATATCCAAAATAATATCTCAAGAGTATTTCGTGCGACCCCCCGTTATAATTTTTTAAACTTGTAATACCGTAATCGTAACTGTAATAAATTCTGAACTGTTTATTTATCCCATATTCCATTATACCAACAATAGAAGACCCTGTGCGGTAAGAAATTCCGAATCCGCATGTTTTTTTATAGTAATAATTCAAATTAATATCTACTTGAACCGGTGATGCGGGGATCATTTTTACCAATACCGAAGGTTTTAAACCGTGATGATCATTTAATTTAATAAAATAGCCTGTACTTATTAAAAGAGGGTTTTCCTTAAGAGCATTTTTATTCAATGTATTTACCATGTAGGGTAAACTTATTCCCGCGAATAAATTTTTACCGTGTAAATAAAATCCGGCGCCCGACATGAAAGCGGTTTTCGATTGAGCCTGCCCGTCAATTAAAGCGTCTTGTTTATCATTCCTGCGTAACTTATCCCAATTAGTTCTTTGCAACATAATTCCGTTCTGTAATCCAAAACTCAATTTTACTTTCCCCAATTTTATCCTATAAGCGTAAATAAAATTAAAAGATTGATTGTTACTTGTGCCAATTTGATCGGACATGTAAGACAAGCCCAGTGCGATCCCTTTTATTTTTATGGGAGTATTAGCACTAAAAGATGTATTTACCGGCGCACCGTCAAAGCCGGTCCACTGCCTGCGATGAGCCAAGGTAAGATCAAGCATATCGTTTCTGCCGGCGTACGCGGGGTTTATAACCAAACCGTTCACTATGTACTGACTAAAACTTGGGTAGTGCTGAGCCTTAACCGCAAAAGCAATAAAAAAATAAATCAGTATTAATTTATATTTCATCAATTCGTTTTAATTTTAAAAAAACCTTTGTAATTTTTTTCCTCTGCGTTCAACAAATAATAATACGTATCGTCGGCCAATTTATGCCCCGCTGAATTAATTCCACCGAAATCATTTTTATAATTATTGCTTTCAAAAACTATATTCCCCCATCGGTTATATATTTTTATTTTAACCCCATCTATTTTACTGAAGGCTTTTATTTCAAAAACATCATTACTGCCATCACCGTTTGGCGTTATCACTTCAGGAATTAAAAAAGAATTGATAAAAATAAACAAGGTGTCGGATGAAGCCGGACAAACACCGTTTGTTATGGTCCACACCATATCAGTTCTTCCATCAGAAGTAATTTCGAAAGCGCTTTGAGGGCTATTTATATTTGAAAGATCTCCCGAACCATTAATGATACTCCACGCACCTACTCCAACAAGCGGATCATTCGCGGCAAGGTTTACAGAATTTATATCAGAAGTAATATCGGTTCCCGCATTTGCCCGTGTAGGGTTTGAAAATGTTTGTATTACAACTGTATCATTCACCGCAGGGCAATTACCGTGTGTATTGGACCATACATAAGAATAAATACCCTGATTTAAAAAATTAACAAAGGTGTGATTGTTATTTGGATCAGCAACAGCCGCTGAACCATTGATTGCAATCCATGTGCAGCTTCCTATTGCCGGTAAATTTGCGGATAAGCTAACTGTGTTCGCGCAAATTTTCTGATCGGGCCCCGCGCTTGCAACTGCAGGTAAGGCATACGTCGTAATTTTTACGGAATCTTCATTTGTTGGGCAAACACCATTACCAATTATCCATTTGTAACGATATATTCCTTCATTTGTAAAGGTTACTGTTGAATTCGGGTTTGATACAGCAGTAACAGAAGGCCCAATGCCAATAGGTACCCAAGTTCCTGTTCCTACTGATGGAACTGACCCATTCAAAGATGTAGTCAATGCGCAAACCGTTATATTATTACCGGCATCTGAAACTGATGGCGCTTCATCACGTTGAATGATTATTGTGGAAGAATTTATAGGGCAAACACCGTAAGTGATATTCCATTGCAAAGTATTTGAACCGACCGCGAGATTACTAAAAGTAGACGCCGGAGATGTAAGCGTAGTAATAGAAACAGAACCGCCAATAACCGACCAAAAACCATTACCAATTGTTGGTGTATTAGCGGCAAGTATTCCAGTAGTTGCGCACAATGTTTGAGAAGGTCCAGCCACCGCCATTGTAGGAAAATCAATCCTCTCAACCGAAACAGTTGAGGAGCTTGGCGGACAAACACCATTGTTTATCGTCCAATTTAAAGTATGCGTGCCAATTGCCAAACCAGTTACTGTAGATGAAGGTAAAGTAGGTGTTGTAACTGAAAGTGTGCCGCTCACTAAGGACCATAAGCCTGTTCCTACCAATGGTACATTTCCGGGAAGTGTGCCTGTTACAGCGCAATAAGTTTGTGAGGGCCCTGCGGCGGAAAGTGTTGGTAGATCATCTCGTTGAATTAAAACAGTTGATGTACTTGGCGGACAAACATCGTAACTAATGCTCCATTGCAAAATATTTGCACCCACTGCAAGTGCTGTAAATGTTGATGCCGAAAAGGTTGGTGAATTAATTGAAGCTGCACCGCCAATAACTGTCCATAACCCTGTACCAACAGTAGCATCATTTGCAGCGAGTGTTCCGGAAGTGGCACAAAGTGTTTGATTGGGACCGGCCACGGCAGTTGTAGGTGCATCTAACCTTGTAAGCGTTACCGTTGATGAACTGGGAGGGCAAACCCCATTACTAATGGTCCAGTCTAATGTATGGGTGCCAATGGCAACACCTGTAACCGCGGATGTTTCAATCGTAGGTGTTGTAATTGATAACGTTCCGGTTTGCACTGTCCATAAACCGGTACCAACGGTTGGCGTATTGCCGCTGAGCACCCCGCTTGCGGCGCAAATAGTTTGATTAGGCCCCGCAAGGGCGGTAGTTGGAAAATCATCGCGCTGAACAAGAACCGTTGATGTACTTGGCGGACACACATTGTAATTTATGCTCCACTCTAAAATATTCGCACCCACTGCCAAAGCAGTAAATGGTGAAGTTTCGAGTGTTGGCGTTGTAACAGAAGCCGCACCCACAAGCACCGCCCATGACCCGGTACCAATAATTGGCGTGTTACCCGCTAATATTCCACTTGTGGCGCAAATTGTTTGGTCGGGCCCGGCAAGTGCCGTTGTTGGAAAATCTACTCTTTCAATTGAAACAGTTGAGGAGCTTGGAGGACAAACACCATTGCTGATCGTCCAATCGAGTACATTAACCCCAACCGCAATGCCAGTAATAGCAGATGTTTCAAACGTTGGTGTTGTTATTGAAAGTAATCCCGAAAGCAATGTCCATAAACCGTTACCAACAATTGGTGTATTCCCACCGAGTACTCCACTGGTAGCACAAATTGTTTGATTAGGCCCTGCAACAGAGATTGTAGGAAAATCATCCCGTAATATTGCGACCGTTGAAGAACTTGGCGGACAAATACCATTGCTGATTGTCCATTGTAACACATTTGTTCCAACCGCTACTGCTGTAACCGAAGAAACAGGATTGGTTGGTGTAATAATGGAAAGTCCGCCACCAACCAAAGTCCACAAACCTGTACCGGAAGTTGGTGTATTACCGGCAAGCACGGCTGTGGTTGTGCAAATAGTTTGATCCGGTCCGGCAACGGATGGCGTTGGAAAATCATCACGCTGAATAGAAACTTTATCATTACTTGGCGGACAAACACCATTTACAATTGACCACTGTAATGTATGTATACCCGCTGCTACAAGCGATATCACTGAGTTTGGAAGTGTTGGTGTGTTAATTGTTAAGGTTCCAACAAGCAAGGCCCACATACCTGTTCCAATTGTAGGCGTATTGCCGGCTAGTGTTGTTGTGGTTGCACAAATAGTTTGATTTGGTCCGGCAACAGATGGTGTTGGATAATTATCTCTTGAAACAGAAACTGTAGAAGAGCTTGGTGGACAAACACCATTACTAATCGTCCATTGCAACGTACTCGTTCCTACCGCTAAACCGGAAAATTGCGAATTTGATAAAGTGGGAGTAGTAACTGAAATTGTTCCTGCAAGCATTGCCCATAATCCTGTACCAACAATAGGAGAATTTCCGGCGAGCGTTCCGTTAGGAGCGCAAACAGTTTGAGTTGGTCCCGCAAACGAAGGGGTTGGAAAATCATCGTGCTGAAGTATAATTGTAGAAGTACTTGGCGGACAAACACCGTTTGTAATGTTCCATCCCAAAGTATGAACGCCAACTGCGAGTGCGGAAAAAAGTGATGAGGGTGAGGAAGGTGATGTAATATTTACAGTTCCCACAATAACCGACCATAGGCCGGTTCCGATAGTTGGTGTGTTGGCTGAAAGTGTTCCAGTTGTGGCGCAAATTGTTTGATTTGGTCCTGCGATAGCGTTGGTTGGAAATGCATCTCGCTGAATTAAAACGGTGGATGAACTTGAAGGACAAACGCCATTGCTAATGGTCCAATCTAATAAATGGAGGCCGACCGGCATACCTGAAAAGCCTGATGTGGAAAGGGTTGGATTGATAACAGTCACTGTTCCGCCAAGCAAAGTCCAAAATCCGATACCAACGGTTGGCGTATTGCCGCCGAGTGTTCCGGTTGAGGCGCAAACAGTTTGGTTTGGTCCCGCAACAGATGGGGTAGGAAAATCGTCGCGTTTAATTTGTACTGCTGAACTGCTTGGCGGACAAACACCGTTGCTGATGGTCCATTGTAAAACATTTATGCCGGGCGACATACTGCTTACAGTTGAGCCGGGTAACAAAGGAGAATCAATGGTTAATGTGCCAACAAGTAAAGACCATAATCCGGTTCCGATTAAAGGTGTATTTCCGGTAAGCGTTGCTGTAGTTGCACAAACAGTTTGATTAAGTCCTGCCATTGCAGTGGTTGGAACAGCATCACGCTGAATTTCAACGGTAGAAGAACTAGGAGAGCAAATACCATTGCTGATAGTCCACATGAGTGTATGCGTACCAACGGCAATACCGGTGATAGGAGATGTTGGCGATGTAGGATTGGTAATTGAAAGTGTTCCGCCAACTAATGTCCACAACCCATTACCAACGGTTGGCGTATTGCCGGCGAGCGTGCCGCTTGAAGAACAAATGGTTTGATTGGTGCCCGCTAACGAGGTGGTAACAAAATTTACCCTTAAAATAGAAAGCGTTGATGAGCTGGAAGGACATACACCGTTACTGATGGTCCAGTTTAAGGTATGTGTACCCAATGCCAAACCGGTAAACGCGGATGTTTCTAATGTTGGTGTTGTAATAGAAACAGTTCCAACAACAACTGACCATAATCCCGTTCCCACTAATGGAGTGTTGCCTGAAAGTGCACCGGCATTTGAACATAGTGATTGGCTTGGCCCTGCATTTGCGAGAGTTGGAAGATCATCACGCTGAATTAAAACCGTTGCTGTACTTGCAGGGCAAACACCATTTGTAATTGACCATTGCAACGTATTTACACCAACGGCAAGGCCCGTAAATCCGGAGTTTGGTAAGCCCGGGCTTGTAATTGAAATTCCTCCCCCGAGCAATGTCCATAAACCAATACCAACGGTT
>JANYBY010000272.1 GCA_025360565.1 Bacteroidota bacterium | reverse complement strand
AAGTAAACCGCTATCAGGACACCAGAATAGATCCAAAGGCCCTTTGGTGATTTTTTCATTTTCAGATCTTGGGAAAACACCGGTTAAATACTGTTCGCCTAAAGATAAAACCTTTATTAAGTTTGTGCTTCCTGAGATTCTGCATCGCGAAATTTCGTTGTACATTTTATATATATTTTAAAACAGAATGAAATTCTTATGAATCACCCCTAAGATACTTATTATGCAGGTAATATCAAATAATTTTGGCCATTTACTACTTTCGAAAACTTATAATTTATTTCCTTTACAAAGTCAACATATTCTTGAAAATTTAAACTCAATTCGTCTTCAAAAAAATACTCATATTCAAAAATAATAGGCATTTTATGTTTTAGTATGGTGTTTTTTGCACCTTTCAGGGCAAATAGATCTCCGCCTTGTATATCTATTTTCATAAACGAAATAGGGTCTTGTATATTTAAATCATCAATAGTTATTGTTTTTACCGCCCGGCCTTTACCGCTTTTATAATCAATTCCGTAAGATCCGTAAGTACTAAACCTTTCAAAATCCGGAACAGGAAAATAAAGCACTTCATCTTTTTTATTGTGTACCGCGCCAAAATGGGCAATAATATTTTTTTTGTTATTTGCCCCAATGTTTTTTTGCAAAACAGAAAAAACAAAGTCATCCGCGTCAAAAGCATGTACAGTGCCATTATTACCGGTTAGTTCGGAAAACAAAATAGCAAATTGCCCAAAATTTGATCCTACATCCAATACCGTTGAATTTTCTTTTATGTATTTAGAGGCGATCTTATAAATTTCTTCATCAAAAATCTCTCCTTTTTTGATCGCAGAGGCTATAATATCTGAAGGGGCATGTTTGGGTAAATAATAATTACCTGTTTTGGTTTCAAAATAACTCAGTTCATTTGAATGAACCGATTTTTTTTCAGATGAAATTTTTACTAAATCATATCCGCTTTTTCGCAAAAGCTTAAGGATAAATTTATTTATAATATTTGCCATATTCTATTCAACAGTATAATTCACAAAAACACTTCCATAGCTGCCGGGTTGATACCCATAAAAAGAAGATCCGTTATCAATAATCGTAAAGGGATAAAAATCCTCATGCAGATCCTGCACTTCTATCCCGCTATGATTAATACACATTAACCAGGAATAATTGCCGGGTGTAATAAATGCTTTTGGTAAAGTTATTTTTAAAGTGAAAACATTATTTTCTTTTACAAATTTGGATAACTTTTCATGAATTGTAAAGACCCTGTTCTTTATCCTATCGTAAAGACTTATTGCAAACTCCAACGAAGGGTGATCTTGAGGTATATATATTTTAACCCTTAACGTTACCGTTTCATCATGTTTAAATTCAGAAGCGATAGTGCCGTTTTCTCCCTTCATTGAAAAATAAATGAAATGATTTTTGTGAGCCCAGTCAGCATCTTCTCTCCTGTCAATTACAGTAACTTGTTCTTGCGAGCTCTTAATATAAGCATCTATCACTTCATTTATTTTTCCACTTATTTTTAATTTTCCGTCTTCAAGAAAAATCCCCTTATTGCACAATTGAGACACCGCGCCTAAATTATGGCTCACAAATAATACTGTTCTTCCTTCGTTAGCGCTTACATCTTTCATTTTTCCAAGGCACTTTTTTTGAAACTCGGCATCACCAACAGCTAATACTTCGTCTACAATTAGTATTTCCGGCTCCAAATGCGCTGCCACAGCGAATGCAAGGCGCACATACATTCCGGAACTATAACGCTTTACGGGTGTGTAAATAAATTTTTCAATTCCGCTAAAGGCAACTATTTCATCAAATTTAGCTTTTACTTCACTTCTCTTCATGCCTAAGATGGTTCCGTTCAGGTAAATATTTTCTTTTCCGGTTAACTCAGGATGAAACCCTGTGCCTACTTCTAAAAGTGAGGAAACTCTTCCATTAAGTTGAAAACCTCCTTTTGTGGGAGAAGTAATACGGCTCAGAATTTTAAGTAAAGTGCTTTTTCCCGCCCCGTTTCTCCCGATAATTCCAACGGCATCGCCCTTGTTTATTTCAAAATTAATATCCTGAAGAGCCCAGAAAATTTTATCGTGCTTTTTCTTAATGGATAGTACTGAGGTAAGGGTTTCTCTTAAATTACCTGATTTGCCGCTACCTAATTGATAACCTTTACTTAAACCTTCAACTATAACAGCTTTTTCACTCACGTAACAGATGTCTTTATTACTGTAAAAATAACAAAATTATTAGTCATTACAGGATATTTTTGTCCTCTCATATTCAGCCAATTTGCCTAAAGCTGTTACAAAGCAAACAAACATGCGCGTTTTTCTTAATTTAGTAAAATAGTATAATTAAACTATTTTAAGAATAAGAGATGGATGCTTTAAGAGCAATGCTAAAAAATTAAATCCTTTAATGATCTTTCGCGGTAAATTTATTTTTCTTTTAGAAAAATCATGGCTGTAGAAGTCCAGGTGCCTCATTAAAATATATTTATTCGCTGTTCGTGATAATTTTTTATCCATCATAAAATCAAACATTTTTTTCCACATCGGAATATTATAATATCTCGATTTCTCATCTCCGTACGGCGTCAAAGTTCTGTTGCCCTTATAAATTCCTCTCATAGCAACAGGTTCATTTAATCTTCCGGCCATTATTTTTCCATAATAGCATAATCTGAAAAAATATTCAGTATCCTCACTCCAAATAAATTCCTCATCATGTAAACCTGTTTTATTAAAAACACTTTTTTTTAGGGTTATGCCATTTACATGGAACCATCCGTTCTTTTCAAGCAGTAAAGCTTCAAAAAGATCTTTGGGTTCAATTGCAATATCCATTGTTGTCAATTCCAATTGCGAATGATCAGGTTTCCCGCCCTTCATACGTTTCATGTGCGTTTCCATACTCTCAGAGTCGTAAGCATAGGTTCCAATTGCTTCGTGTACACCGTCTATATCCGGAAATTTTTCAAATAATTCTTTTGCTTTTGTAAATCTGCCCGGCAAATAAAAATCGTCATTGTCTAAAAAAGACACATACTCGCTCGTTGCATTTATTATTCCTAAATTTCTCGCAGCCCCTGTTCCTTTGTTGGCTCTATTGGGATGAAAGACCAATTTAACCCGCTCATCTTTTTTTACAAACTCTTCCGCTATCTGAATAGAACTGTCGCTCGATCCATCGTCAGCCAACATTACTTCGGCGGTCTCAGGTTGTATCAAACAAGACTCGATCGCTTTTGCCAAAAATTTTTCGGCATTGTAAACCGGTATTACCACCGTAACCCTCATGCTTTTTTCTTTTTTGCGATCATTGTGTACGAAATAACAAATTGTTTTTTAAAAACGCCGAAGGTTAAAAAATTGAACAGTTTTATTTTAAAGATTGCAAGGTCGTTTAACGTTGTATATCCCGCTATCTCATAACCACTATCCTCCAACATTTTTTTTATGGTGAAAAAGGTGAAAAAACGTATGTGGGTAAGATCTAAAAGTCCGCTCTTTTCATATTGGAATTTATCTGTGAGTAATTTTTTTACAACAGAAATATGACCGGCATTTGGAATGCTTATTACCAAATATCCATCTTCTGCCATCCAATTCCTTACTTTTTTTAAAACCATCCACGGATCATACATATGCTCAAGAGTATCTAAAAATAAAACCAGCCCATATTTGTTTTCGTCAACTCCGCTCAACGCGTTATTTGCGATCATTTTTTCGAAATCACCGCAAATTGCAGTATCCAAATTCTTTTCAGCCTTTACAGCTATCTCGGGTACCAACTCTACGCCAACGTATTTAGCAATGCCAAATTTTTCCTTGATCAGTTTTCCGGTTCCTCCTGCTCCACATCCCACTTCCAGAGCATTGCTGTTCTTTTTAGAAATTGTATTGGCCAAAAAATAACTACTCATATAGTCCGTTACATCCGTTCGCACGTAACCGTAATACTCAATATTTTCTTCCAGCTTTATCGTGTAAAGTTCGTTCATATGTTACAAAAATACATTTTAATAATAAAAGTCAAACTTTTGCCATACAAAGCTCTTAAAATATGATGGTTTTTACTTTTTTTTCCAATAAAATATTATCTTTAGTCGATTATATTTTCTGAATGGCTCTACCTTATCAAATTTGCTCTAATTGTATTCTGGACACTGATGATGACGCGAACATTCATTTTGACACACTGGGAGTTTGCAACCATTGCAACGCGTTCAAAAAACAGGAAGCCCGGCCTGAATTGCAGCAAGCGGATCACATGTCTAAAAAACTTGCAGCCATTGTTGCCGAAATAAAAGAAGCCGGGAAAAATAAAAAATACGATTGTATACTTGGAGTTAGTGGCGGGGTTGACAGCACCTACCTTGCCTATCAAGCCAAAAAATTGGGTTTACGGCCGTTAATTATTCATTATGATAATGGTTGGAATTCGGAATTGGCGGTGATGAATATTGAGAATCTTATAACCAAACTTGGTTTTGATCTGTTTACTTTTGTGAACGATTGGGAAGAGTTTAAAGATCTACAACTCGCTTTTATGAAGGCCTCTGTTGTTGATATAGAAATGCTAACCGATCAGGCCATTAGCGCATTACAATACCGCATGGCGCAAAAACACGGCCTGAAATATATTTTATCCGGCACCAATAATGCAACTGAGGCCATTTTGCCCGCGAGCTGGTACCATTGGAAATCGGACGCGTTAAATATTTTAGCCATTCATAAAATTTTCGGTAAAAAAAAATTGAGTACTTATCCGTTACTGGGTTATTTTAAACGTTTGTATTATACGCGTTACTTAAAAATAAAAACTGTCGCGTTATTAGACCTTCTTCCATTTGTAAAAGAAGAAGCCAAAGAAACCATCATAAAAGAATTGAATTGGAAAGATTACGGCGGAAAACATTACGAATCTATTTTTACCCGTTTTTACCAAGCCTACATTTTACCGAGAAAATTTAAAATAGACAAACGCAAAGCACATTTATCAACACTTATTTGTTCGGGCCAAATTACCAGAAGCGAAGCTTTGGAAGAAATGAAAAAAGAAATATTTCCGATCGCCAAATTAATGGAAGACAAAAATTATGTGATTAAAAAACTGGGCCTTAGCGATAACGAATTTGAGAGCATTATGGCTCTTCCCGTAAAACAACATACAGATTATGATTCCTATTTGAACAAACACTATAAGTACGAATATTTACTTTCAAAAAAACTTAAGCCCATTACACGATTATTGAAAAAAAAACAAACGCGTAAATGAAATTTGAAGGCCAAACTATACTTCTGATCTCAAACGAACCATGGGGGGATATTTGGTTCTCTAAACACCATTTGGCGTATGCATTGTCGAAAAAAAACAAAGTGTATTTTGTGAATGCCCCTGAAAAATGGAAGTTGAAAAATGTATGGTCCACTGAAGTAAAAGAAACCTTTGTAAGCGAAAACCTATGGGTACTGAATTATTTTAATATTTTACCCCTTACAGGAAGACTTGATCTTCTGTTTCGGCTTAACAATAAATTGGTTTGTGCACATTTAAATAATTTTTTAAAAAAGAAACATGCCGGTAAAATTATTTTTTTAAGTTTTGATCCAATAAGGCTTTTGGAACCGAAATTGCTGAACCCGACCTATTCAATTTATTATACCGTAGATAACTATTTTCATGTACCAAGAGAAAAAATTTTGGCAACGAAAGTAGATATGATCTTAGGTGTATCGGAAATGCTGGTTCAACAATTGAAGCCCTATAATACTAACATTCATTTTTTACCACACGGCATACAAGAAACTGCGCTTAATACAGAACAGATCTTAAAACATCCGATGCAAAAAGAAGTTTTGTACATTGGTTCGGTAAATTACAGATTGAATTATAGGTTATTGATCGATCTTGCAAAAAACATCCCCGATCACCAATTTAAAATAGTTGGCGCATTGAATACCGCTCGATTTTTACCGGAAGATCATGAACATTACATTACCTGCAAACAAATACCAAACATTGAGTTTACAGGCCCAATGCCTTTTAGCAACATGGAGGGCCTAATTTTACGCGCAGCTGCGTGTATTTCATTTTATAAACAGGATTATATTTCGAACAAATTAAATTCACTTAAATTACTTCAGTACTTATCTTATGGAAAACCTGTTATCTCCAATTATTTTGAATCCTACAAAAACATTCAAAAAGACATTATTTATTTGCGCGATGACAAAGATGTTTTAGATACCTTAAAACACATATTAAATACTAAAGAGCCCAACGAATTAAAAATTGCGCGGATTAATTTTGCGCAACAATTTACGTATCCAAAACTGATTCAAAAGATAGAACAATTTATAACTAAACCTCTCCCTTAAAATGCATATAAACGGATACTATAAAATAATAGCATACCCCTTGATTTTAATTGAAAAAATTGATTTACATTTATACTAACCTTAAGTGAATTCCTTAAAAATGAAGGCTCCGTTGCACGTAGTTTTAATTATTGCAAATAATGTTACTGTACCCTATTTTACTTGGTTTGCACAGGAATTATTTAAACGCAATGACCAAAGTGTAAAATTAACCTTCATTATGTTATGCCTTGCTGAGCCCACTTTTGCTAAGGAAATGGAACAATATGGTAACGATGTGTATTGGGTTAAGTTTGATGTAACACACCGAAAAAGATTCTTTTTTCCGGCTTACTTTCAGTTGCGCAAAATATTTAAAAAAATAAAGCCGGATATCGTTAATACCCATTTGTTTGAAGATAGTTTACCCGCATTATGGGCTGCAAAACACGCCGGCGTTAAAACCAGGATCATTACAAAATCAGACACCAGCTTTCATCAATTTTACGCTAAAAAAGGGGTTAAGTTGGATAATTTTAATAATAGAAATGCCACACATTTAATTACTATTTCGGCCGAATCAGAAAATTTTATTAAAAAGTACGAAAAAAACTGGGAGGGAAAAATAACCCTTATTCACCATGGCATTTCGTCGGATGTATTTACCCGCCCAAACAAACAAATCACCGATAAGTTTATCAAAGAATGGGGCCTTGCTAATAAATTTGTTGTTGGAACCGTTGCGCGCTTTATAGAATGGAAAAAATATAAAGATGTAGTTGACGTTGCGGCAATTTTAGCTCCGCAAATTCCTGAAGTCTGTTTTATATTACTTGGTTCCGGCCCGCAAAAAGAAGAGATCCTTTCATTGATCAAACAAAAAAAATTAGAAAAACATTTTTTCATTCCTGATTTTATTCATCCGGTTAATATGCCTTCGGTTTACGAAACGATGAATGCTTTTTTGCACACTGCCTATTTTGAACCTTTTGGTTTTGTAATTTCTGAAGCTTTAGTGAGTGGCATACCTGTGGTTAGTACGCCAACCGGGGCGGCCGCTGATGCCATTACTCATAAACAAAATGGATGGTTAGGAAATTACAATGACCCTAAAAGTTTAGCGGATTGTTTATTGGAAGTTTACCGCCAAAAATTAGAAAAGCCCTGGTTGCCCGCTCGCGAAACCGGACTGAAACATTACGACTTTAAAATAATGTTCGATAATTATTTCAAATTATATAGGAGCTGCGTTTCAGAAAAATAAATATTAAATAATGGCGCCCGAAAATATAAAATGTATCATTTGTGAAGGATCCCGGTTTACGCCAAATTATTTTCGTCCCAATTTATATAATGCTAAAACATTTAATTACAACAAATGCACAACATGTGGAAGCGTTTCTATTTCTCCCTTTCCCGACAAAGATGATCTTGATAAAATTTACGGCATTGAGGATCATGATTATTTAAAAGATCTAAAACCCGGTGAAAAATTAATTCACAACTTTTTATTTCCAAAATATAATTACCAACGTTATCAGGTTGAATTGTTTGATATATCTTCTAAATTCTCAAAAGGAAAAAAATTACTTGATTTTGCAACCGGCTCCGGATTTTACTTAGCGCACGCGCAAAAATGCGACTTTAAAACGGTGGGCGTTGAATACAATAAAGAATTTGCCCATATGATGAAGGAAAAAACCGGGCTCGAAATTATTTCGTTTGAAGAGTTGGAGGCTAATTATTTTAACGAAACATTTGACATAATACATTTTGGACATATTCTTGAACACCTAACAGATCCGGTGAGCTTGCTTAAGCAAATGAAAAAATACGCCCACGCCGAAACAATTATTATTGTTGATGGTCCCCTCGAGATCAATCGTTGCCTTTCAAGATGGTTCATTCAAATTGGTTCGGCATTCAAACGCCATAAGTATAATACGTATGCCCCGCAGCATTTATCTTTTACCACTTACACATCGCAATTAATTTTATTTGAGAAAGCCGGATTAAAAAAAGAATATTATAAAGTACTTGAACAAGATTGGCCCTTAAGCGTTAAAATGCGGTTAAAAAGCCCGGCAAGCATTGTTATTTCTATTATTTCAGTAATTTCAATAAATATTTCGAAGTTATTTCCGCGCTTTGGAAATGTTTTTCACTACGCGGGCCGCTTTGATTCTAAAATAAACGAAAAGTAGATCCATCTTATTCCAATTCCTTCATCACATCAGTGAAAAAAATTCTTAAAAAAATATATGATCTTATTCCCTTAAAAAAAGAGATCTTTACTGTTTTAAAAAAAACAACAAATTTACCACCGTCTGTTTATAAACATTTGCATTTTAAAGGCCTTTTTACGGTAAAATTTAATTCGGATAAGGAACTTAAATTACATCATTTAGGTTATATGCAAGAAAACGACATTTTTTGGAAAGGTATTCCCAATGGTTGGGAAAAAAAATCGCTTGCGCTTTGGATCGAATTATCAAAAAATTGTAATAGTATTTTTGATATAGGTGCCAACACCGGCGTTTATGCGCTGGTTGCAAAAACAATAAATCCAACTGCCGAGGTGTATGCTTTTGAACCTATACCCGCGGTTTATAAGGCTTTGCAAAAAAATATTGCTTCCAACAATTTCAATATAAAAAGTTATGAACTTGGCTTATCGGACTATGACGGAAAAGCCAAAATATTTTTACTGCATGGCGTGGATTTTGATTATTCGGTTACCGTAAATAAAAATTTAAGAACCCGCTCAAAAGTTGATGAGGTGAGTATTGATGTACAAAAACTATCAACGTTCATTGAATTCAATGCGATTTCAAAAATTGATCTGATGAAACTGGATGTTGAAACTCACGAAGTAGAAGTGCTGAAAGGAATGGGCATCTGGTTAAAACAATTTAAACCAACCCTTATTATTGAGGTGTTAAGCGACGAAATTGCGGAACAACTGAACGAAATCTTTAAAGACATGGATTATTTGTACTTTAACATTGATGATGAGAAAAATAGTATTCGGCAAACAGATAAAATAACAAAAAGTTATAGTTGGAATTTTTTATTGTGCACTAAACTTACCGCGCAAAATTTACAATTGCTATGACTTGCGAAACATCCATAATAATTCCCTTGTACAATGCTGAAAGGTTTATTGATGAAACTATTTCTTCGGTATTAGATCAGGAATATACTAATTGGGAATTAATTATTATTGATGACGGATCTTCGGATAAAAGTGCGGAGAAAGTAAAAAAATATTTAACCGACGAAAGGATAAAATATTTTTTTCAAAAAAACAGTGGCGTTTCAGCGGCCAGGAACGCCGGCATTGAAAAAAGCGCGGGAAAATTTATTTCTCTTTTAGATGCCGATGATATTTGGCAGCCAACCAATTTAAAAGAAAAAATTGATGCGCTAAAAGATGAAAATATTGATTGGGTATTTTGTGATATGAATATGATGGATGAAAATTCGGTTTTTAAGGGGCAAACAGAAGATGGCACCGATATTAATCTATTTGAGCATTATTTGTTATGGGATAGAACAGTGGTTTCGGGGCCATGCAGTAACATTGTTATTAAACGCCATTGTTTTGAAAAGAGTTATCTACGGTTTGACCCCACTTTTTCTACCGCGGCCGATCAGGATTTTTGTTTTAATTTAAGTTCTAAATACGCAGGTAAACGCATTTCAAAGGGGCTGGTAAATTACAGGATCCATTCAAATAGCATGCGTAGAAATATTAAGGTGATGGAAAAGGATCATATTGGCGTATACTACAAGGCTAAAAAAAATAAATTATTCCGATCTTTTTTATTTGAACAGCGCTGTTTCTCAAATTTGTATTTAATTTTAGCCGGTAGTTGGTGGAAGGATGGAAATAATAGATCAAGAGGATTTTATTTTTTACTGCGATCGTTCATTGCTTTTCCGCCGCAATTATTTAAAATTTTAAAAAAATTATAGTTTAAATACAACAAATGCCAACAGTTTCAATTATCATACCGGTTTATAACGCCGAAAAATATATTGACGAAACTATTCAGTCTGTAATAAAACAAACATTTACAGATTGGGAACTTATTATTGTTAACGATGGCTCAACCGACAAAACAAAGGACATTATTGGCTTATACGGCTCCACTAAAAACATTAAGATCATTCAAAAAAATAATACGGGTGTTTCCGATTCAAGGAATGTTGGTGCCCGCAACGCTTCGGGTTTATTTTATTGCTTTTTAGATGCGGATGATCTGCTTACGCCAAACTGTTTGCAAAAGCGTGTTGAAACGGCTACTCTCTTTCCTGAAAAACTGATCCATAATGATATTGAAGAGATAGACAGCTCCGGCGCAAAAAGGAATACAATTTTTAGTGGCATAAGCGGCAATGTATTTGAAGAAATGCTTAAGTGGCAAGCAACCGTTATACCGGGCCCAAGCTCAATTATTCTTTCTAAAACGCTATTTAACTATGTGCAAGGATTTGATATCGGGTTATCAACCGCGGCTGACCAGGACTTTTTTATTCGTGTAACTCAAAAATACGAGGCCTTACGAATTCCTGAAATTTTAACGCTTTATAGGATCCATCCTCATAACATGCATCAAAACATTCCTTTAATGGAGAAAGACCATATTGCTGTATTTAAAAAAGCCGCTAAAAATGATCTGTTCAAATCGTTTTCCTTTAAACGAAAATGTTTTTCTAATTTATATTTAATTTTGGCAGGAAGTTGCTGGAAAGAAGGGAATAATAAAGTAAAAGCTTTTTATTATATTGTGAAGGCTTTTATTTCTTATCCTCCATCACTTATTAAGATCTTCAAAAAAATATAATGGCAAAAACCTCTAACCATAACATGCTTGTACTTACCAGTTGGAGTTTTAACGATGCCCTTATCCAAACTTATACACTACCCTATTTACTTTTAATTAAGAATAATTTATCACCTCAAAGTAAAATTTATCTATATACACAATCTCAATACTCATCTGGCACAAATAATTCCGTTTACGAACTTCAGAAAGAGGAGTTAAAAAAACAAAACATTTTTATACTTGAAAATAAATACCGCCGCTTTGGAACCCTTGCTCTTTTAGGTTATGCAGTTGCCTTTTTAAAATTATGGAGATTCTGCGTCTCAAAAAAAATATCCATTTTGCATGCTTGGTGTACACCTGCAGGCGGAATGGGGTATTTACTTTCTGTAGCAACCGGCAAAAAACTGATATTAGACAGTTTTGAGCCCCACGCTTTTCCCATGGTAGATACCAAAACATGGTCCGAAAAAAGCCTTGCTTTTAAATTGTTATTATGGCTCGAAAAAAAACAATTGCAAAGGGCAACAGAAGTTATTTGCGCTACGGAAGGAATGATAGTTAATTCGCAAAAACAATATGGCGTTACTAAGAAAAGATATTTTATTAAACCAGCATGCGTTGACCTTAACCATTTTTCGAAAGAAAAAATAAAAAATGCTACTCTTATAAAAGAATTTAACCTTGAGCAAAAAATTACATGTGTTTATGCCGGTAAATTTGGCGGACTTTATTTAAGAGAAGAAACTTTCAATTTTTTTAAAGTAGCGTATGATCATTGGGGCGATAAATTCAGGATCTTATTACTCACCAGCCATACCGACGAAGAAATTCAATCTTATCTAAATTCTGCCGGGGTTCCAAATAACATACTTATTAAAAAATTTGTGCCTTTTAAGGCCGTTGCCGAATATATGGGCCTTGCCGATTTTGCCATATGCCCCACAAGGCCCGGAGAATCACGAAAGTACTGCACCCCAATAAAAACAGGGGAATACTGGGCAATGGGATTACCAGTTGTAATTACAAAAAATATTTCAATCGATTCCGATATCATTAAGAATAATAAAATTGGTTATACTTTGGAAGAATTAAATACCGAAACATACCTTAAAGCGGTAAAACAAATTGACGATATTTTAAAAAGCGGAACACGCGATGATATTTATAACAGGATAAGGCCCTTTGCCGAAAAGTACCGAAATTTTAAGATCGCGGAAGATATTTATAAAACAATTTACGGGAATGAAGGCGTTTAATTTTAACACAACAATATAAATGTACTCTTCGCATAAAACCTGTTTATTGTGTAACGGTACCAATTTGGCCGAACTAAAGAACTATGAAAAAGATCACCTTTTTAAATGCCTAAGTTGCAATTTCATTTTTTCCAAAAGAATTCCAACACAAGATGAATTAATTATACACTATAAAAAATACAGCAGGGGCGGCACCATTTCGTCTATAACCATAAAACGTTATAATGAACTGCTAGACGAATTGGAAATTTACCGCAACACAAACAACCTGCTGGATGTGGGTTGCGGCGATGGCTATTTTTTGGAAGTAGCAAAAGAACGTGGTTGGAATGTATATGGCACAGAATTCTCGGACGAAGCCATTGACGTTTGCAAACAAAAAGGAATTACTATTCATCAGGGCGTTTTAAATTCACAGAATTATAACGGCATTAAATTCGATATCATTTCCTCGTTTGAAGTGATAGAGCATATAAATAATCCCCGCGAGGAAATAAAAAATATCTCAGATCTGTTGCGCGTTAATGGCGTGTTTTATGTTACCACCCCAAATTTTAATTCTTTCAGCCGATTTTTTTTGGGGCCAAAATGGAATGTGATCGAATACCCCGAACACCTTTCGTATTACACCCCAAAAACAATAAAAAAATTCTTCCAAAAACACGATTTCTATCAGATAAGATCAGAGACAACCGGTATTAATATTAGGCGCTTTAAACAAAGTATAAATAGTCCCGATACCGCTTATTCAGGCGAAATTTTGCGCGAAAAAGCCGAAACAAGGCTAATTTACAAAGCCTTAAAAAAATGCGTTAACAGTGTATTAAATTTTACCCACACAGGCGATAATTTAAAGGCCTTGTTTTTAAAAAAATAGGTCATCCTTTTAGGATTCTTTTCTTATATTTGTTAACCGTGCAAGCGTTTTTTATTTTATATATTGACCCCGGAACCGGCAGTTTATTATTACAAGTAGTAATTGGCGGAATTGTTGCAGGTAGTTTATTTTTCAAGAGAACCTGGGCTACGCTTTTAGGTCTTTTTAAACGGAAAAATGATAAATAGTGTCTACGCGTTCACATCCATCATCTTATAAGGATCCTGACGGGTCTATCGTATTTAAAAACAACCAAGTTTACAGGCTCATAAATTATTCATTCAAAGATTCTTTTAATACTTTTTTAAATTCAGGTTTGTATAAAGATCTGAGTGAAGCTGAAATGATAATCAGTCACGAAGAAGTTGGTTTTAATGAAATAGATGAAGCCGAAAATAAAACTATTTATAAGATCCTTAAACCGCGGCTTATTCCATTCATTTCTTATCCGTATGAATGGAGTTTTTTTCAGTTAAAACAAGCGGCCTTGCTTACATTAGAGATCCAATTAAAATCGCTTGAAAAAAATATGTGGCTTAAAGATGCCAATTGTTACAATGTTCAATTCAATGGCGTTTCTCCCATCTTCATTGATACCTCTTCTTTCGAAATTTATCCTGAAAATAAGCCCTGGATCGCATATGGCCAATTTTGCCGGCATTTTTTAGGCCCGTTACTTTTACACGCTTATGGTAAAAGCGAATTGTGCAGCCTTTCCATGTCTTCTTCCGACGGCATTCCGCTAAACGTTATATCATACAGTATACCGCGAAGTACAAAGTTTAATTTTTTTATATTTTCACATATTCATTACCATGCAAAATTAGAAACTAGATATAATCAAGATACCAGTGCTAAAGAAAAAAAATTACTTTTAAGTAAAAGCCGTTTAACCGCTTTAATTCTTCACTTAAAAAAAGGGATAGAAAAGCTTGAATTAAAGAACAAAAGCTCCGAATGGTCTGATTATTATGACACATTTTCGTACGATAAAGAAAATTTTTTACAAAAACAAAACGCCATTTTATCTTTTATCGCTCATGTTAAGCCGTCAACATTACTTGATATGGGATGTAACGAAGGCCAATTTTCGATTCTGTGTTCCGAAAAAGTAAATTACATCGTTGCTGCAGATGCAGATATGGCCGTGATCAATAATTTAAGTCGAAAACTAAAAATAAATAAAATAAAAAATATTTTGCCTTTGGTGCTAAACCTCGCTCACCCATCACCCGGAATTGGTTTATTGAACAAAGAACGAGCTTCCTTTAACGAACGTGCACGATTCGATGGCGTAATGGCATTGGCACTCATTCATCACTTGGCAATTGGCTGTAATATTCCATTTGATTTAATTGCAAAACAGTTTTCCGACTTATCGCCCCAACTCATCATTGAATTTATTCCAAAAGAAGATCCTCAGGCTCAGAAATTAATGATCACAAAAAAAGATATTTTCGAAAATTATTCATTGGAGAATTTTATTAGTAGTTTTAATTTGTTTTATCGGGTAAAAGAGCAATATCCGCTCAGCAATTCGGGTAGAATTTTATTTTGGATGGAAGCAAATGCGTAAATTTTTAGATACTTTTCCTCTACATACCTTTCTATTCATTTTTTTCATATGTTTTTTCTTGTATGCTCAAAATCCCGAGCAAATACAGTTGTTCATGATGAAACGAACGCTTTTAATTGGTAGTTTACTCTCGCTTCTGCTCTTTGGTTCGGTCTATTTTTTTCTTCGAAACAAGGTTAAATCCGGTATTATCAGCACACTCATATTACTGTTACTTTTTAATTACGGTATTTTGTACGATGTTTTAGAATTGCTTTATTTTTCCAATTTTTGGCCCTTCAAAAACATTCACCGTTATCTCACCGGCATTGTAGCAATATTATCCATTGCGATCGTTTGGGTAATAAGCAAAAAAGTTGAAACCGGTTACAAAATAAATTATTTTTTAAATCTACTTGTATCATTGCTCCTTATTTTTAACGTATCTAAGATCCTTTATTTTAACGGTAAGCAACAATATGTAGAAAATGATTCCGGTAAAATTACGCGCGGTATTAACAACACCAAACTGCCAAACCTGTATTATATAATTTTGGATGGATACGCGAATGAACACATACTAAAAAAACATTATAATTTTGATAATTCTGATTTTACAGGGTTTTTAAAGAATAACGGTTTCTATGTTGCCGATAGTGCCATTTCAAATTATTATTCAACACATCCTTCGGTTGCTTCCACCTTAAATATGGATTATTTGCCAAAAACAACAAATGATCATTGGCGAGAACGCATACTTGATAACAAATTTTTCAAGGTCTTAAAAAACAACGGATACACATTATACCGCTTACAATCCGGTTATTCTGTAACAAGCGGATTTTATGATGTTGATTCAACCGTTACAATTAACGGGCCAAATGAATTTGAACGTGGCATTTTAAAATTTACAATTTTCAGATTGGATGATCTGTTTGGAATGATACAATATGCCAGACTGAAAAGTCAGTTTGAAAAGTTAGACGAAGTAGCTGAAATAAGTAAGGCCCAGCGATTTGTTTTTGTTCACATCGTAGCGCCGCATCCGCCTTTTGTATTCAACAGTAAAGGTGAACATGTTTACAATCAAAAGCATTCGGATAATTCATGGGAACCAAAAAGTAATTATGTGGGGCAACTCATTTACGTAAATAAGATCATTAAAACATTTATTTCTCAAATAATAGGAAACGACAAATCGGGCGTTATAATTGTTCAGTCAGATCACGGGCCATGGGTACAATCTCCCGATGAAAAAGTGGTGTTCGAATCGCGTTCAATGATATTAAATGCAGTGAGGTATCCAAGTTTGAACGATAGCCTATTTAATATCAAAATGAGTTCAGTGAATACATTCAGGTTCTTTACCAAACATTTTATTGACCCTTCGGTAAAATTACTGAATGATAGTGCTGCCGGAAAAGAAGAGATCACAACGAACAGGTTGTTTCTTGATAGAACAAGGCAATGATCACCGACGCTTAAAACTTTCTTTATTTAAATAATATAAAATAAATAAAGAGGCTGTGTAAAAAGGAATACACGGGATCTTTAACCGTGCGAGGGCACCATAATTGGCCGTTGTTAACCCAACCGAAAACGCAAAGAATAAAGCAAACAAAAAGGAGAAGATCAATAATGGATTACTAAAGAGTGATTTAATAAGCGTAGAAAATTTTACTTTAAATAAAATATATAAACTGAATCCAAGCATAAATAAATTCTCCAATCCTGAAAGCAACATAACGGGGTTCCTCGCATCCCAAATATAAGGTCTGAAAAAAGCCATGTTTAAAGCTGCCGGTATTTTTGAGGTGATGCC
>JANYBY010000264.1 GCA_025360565.1 Bacteroidota bacterium | reverse complement strand
AACCTACGCATGATACCGCCCCAGCGGTTTGTGGGACTTTTTAATGTTCCATCCTGATTGATCCCCGCCGATACAGAAGTTCCGTTTATATCCAGGTTATACGGGCCGCGCTCTGTTGGATAGAATCCCAGATCCAACACAGGCATAACAACCTGCTGACCGTTAGGCGGTGTTTTGCCGGGGAAAATTTCCGTTTCAAAAACCTGACGCCACATGTTATTTGAAAATACCTGGTTATTGTAATAACTCGGTGTTGTTCCACTTTGCGATCGGGTAAACATAGGGTCGATGGTATACCAATTAAGCCGAGCGCGGTTTATACCAATGAGTGTTGTATTTGTATTTGATGCTTCAGGAAATAAAGCCGGCTGGCCTTGTGGAATACTTGAAATGATCCACCCGTTTGGATTACGAACATCAATAACAGAAATAGAACCTTCAAAATCATCGATGTACGAATTTCCACTTTTACCAATTGCTTTTGCATTGCCCGGAAATAACTTAGCAAACTCACCACGCGTGGTAATGGAACTCATTTCTTTTGTGCTGTAAAACGGTAACTTATCTAACACGCGTGTTAACCAAGGCGCTTCCGTTTTATAACTAAAATCTAATCCAGCCACAATGTTACTCACCGGCTCATCGCCAATACCCACCTTTTGTGTAATTGGCCTTTCTGTAAATCGTAAAAACGTTCCGCCCAATTTTAAATTCCGGCTCGCGGTAAAATCCAAACGTGTACCCCATAAACTTTTTTGCTGCACGTTGAATAAGGAATTACTCTCGAGTGAAACTTTTATTTGCGCTCCTGAATTTAATATTCCTTCGTTAATAATTTTTACTCTTCCTAAAGTATAATCAACTGTATAATCTGTATTTTCAACAAGGGCCACGCCATTAGCAGTAACCATTACAGCGCCCTGCGGAATGTTTAGCGCGTTTAGAGCAATCTCGGAACCGGAAGAAGATTTATAAGTTCCTTTTATTTTAAACCTGTTTTTGTTTTGTACAAAAGTGGCGGCTGTTTTTGTTGAATCGTACAACTCGTTAAAAATATATTTGTTGCTCGCGTCCGGAAAATCGGATGTCACTAATTTTGCGGCAAGACTTCGGCCAAAGGGCTCAACAGTTGGAAAATAAATACGGCCGTTTGAGGGATTGATGGTGTAATCTTTTATAAAATCGAATACGCCATCGGGGCCTCTATCGCCATTCACACTCAATTTATCGCAATTTAAAACACGGATCAATTGTATTCCATTTACACTTCCAAAAGGCAAATAAGGCACATCCACTCCGGTTTCAATATTATTATAATATACATCCAATTTAAAATCCTGCGCGTTTAAATTGTATGCTCCAATTGAATAAACGTTTTTCATCATCAGTTTCCACATTGGCTGATGAACGTTTACCGAAACGGATTTTAATAATTTACAAACTAAAATTTTTGAGTTATCGGGCACCTGATCGTTAAATTCGCCCACTTGAAATGTTTTACCGCCAAACGTATATTGGTAAGAAACCGCTACCGCCTGCTCGTTGCTTATTTGCTGATTTAAGGAAACAAAACCTGTACGTGCGTTAAAAAAATATTCTTCGGGCTTTAATTTTCGGGCATTCTGAATTACGTTGTAATCGCGTGCGGGATCCATGTAATTACCACCGGCATTGTTTATATTGGTTGCAATTGCCCCTGATGCAAGTACACCGGAGGCCACACTTAAAGATCGCGAAGTTAATAGACCATTTATGCTGTTGGTCATAATAGCGTAAAGACTATTTGCATCGTTACTCGGAAGGATGCTGGTAGTATTATCCGTTACAGTATATACTGCTGGATTAATTCCCGATTTCATGTAAGGATGTACAGCGCTTGTATCTTCACCCAGATCTTCAAAGGCCACCACGTTACGGGTTTGCTCGGCGTTACCATTAATATTTAAAATGTATACCTCAACTTTTGTTACAACAATGGGTGTATTGATTACCGGCAAAGTTCCCATCCAGGTATCGTAATTATTTCTAAAATAATGTCCTAAAAAATAATGTTTGTTTGCTTCGTAATTATCAGCCGTTAACTGATAGGTTTGTGTTTGCGCGCCGCCCTGTACATTTACCTCTTGCTTTTTACCTTTTTGCTGCGAAAAAATAGTTGTTGCTCTTAAGCGCCCAAATTGTAATTCGGTTTTTAATCCGAATAAAGTTTGACTTCCGCTGATCAATGAACTGTTTAAAGGTAATGTAACATTACCTGCTTCTATCTTTTTTAAAATTTCATCTTCGTAACCGGTGTAATCTAATTTTACCTGATTTTCCCAATCAAAACTGGCTTCGGTATTATAGTTAGTGGTTACTTTCATTTTGTCTCCGATCTTACCAATGAGGTTTAACTGGATACGCATGTTGAAATCGAAGTTGGTAATTTTTTGCTGCTTTTGCGGAATGGCAGGATTGAAATTTTTATTTCTGTTCAACCCAAAAATTAATTCGGCAGTACCGGTTGGTTTTATATCAACAGTATTTCCTCCAAAGATCCTATCGAATAATTCACTGTTGATCTGCAATTTTGGAACCATGCCTTTGCGTGGTTTATCATTTAATTCATCTGCCGCCACACGCGAGCGCCAGTATTCCTTCATGGATTTCCGAAACATATAATCCTTGTACTCTTTAGAGTTCATGTATGTTTCGGGACGATAATCCATATCACCGATCTTTTGTTTCACATCGTAATTCCCTGTTTTAGGATTGTAAACCGTTTCGGTTTTTATGTTGCTTGGGTTTTCTAAATATAATTTTGATTTAGGATCGTACTGCGGTGGTTTTCCTTTATTATCTTTAAATTGAAAAGGCAGTGGATCTTCCGTATCGGGCGTATCAGGAGGCAAAGTAATTGCAGAGGGCTGATAATCGAAAGTTCCTTCAGGGGCAGCATCAGTTGATCTAGTAACAACGCCCAATAAAATGGCGGTTGTACCTGTAACCAAAGCGAAATTTATTAAACCACCTGCTCTCACAAATTTTTAAAAGTTTTTTAACGCTGATTTTATTAAAACTTCCACATTTTCGGTACTAACACCTTGCTGCTTAATCGCCTTTTCAAGAGCCCTTTCCGCCGATATTTTTGGGAAACCTAACGTAACCAGAGCCAATAACGCCTCGTCCTTATTTTTATTGTATGAATTTGTTAAAATTTGACTGATTCCCCCTTCATGTTTGCCCATTTTTCCTTTCAGGTCAACCACTATTCTTTGGGCCGTTTTATCGCCTATTCCTTTAATGCTTTTTAGCATGGCTACATTGGCCGTATTTATAGCCCCTGCAATCTCCGGCGCACTAAGGCTGGAGAGCATTAGCAACGCGCTTGCACCCCCAACTCCGCTTACGGAGATCAGTTTTCGGAACAATTCCCGCTCTTCTTCATCAAAAAAACCGTAAAAGCGGGGATTATCATCGCGAACATACACGCTTTCGATAAATAATTGAGCTTCTTTTTGTTCACCCAATTTTGAATAAGTATAAAGGGAAATTAGCAATCCATACCCCACGCCTTCGCTCTCAATTATTACATGAGCGGGATTTTTGGAAGTAATATGGCCTTTGATATAATTTATGAGAGACATTGGGAACGCAGATTATTATGATTGATAAGATGAATTAAGATTAATAATGCAGGTTGAAATAAGATAATCAGCACAAATCATAATGATCATAAAAATCTGCGTTCTATAATTTTCTGTTTTGCGCATCAACAACTGTAAGAATTATCATATTCACAATTTCGCGAACACTGCTACCCAATTGCAATACGTGAACGGGTTTGTTTAGTCCCATTAACACAGGGCCAATGGCTTCAGCTCCGCCTAATTCTTGCATTAATTTGTAAGCAATATTTCCGGAAGAGAGGTTTGGAAAAACAAATGTATTCACATCTTTATCAACCAACGTACTGAACGGAAATTGTTCTTTTAACAGCGTATTATTAGTTGCAAAATTTGCCTGAATGTCGCCGTCAACAATTAATCCGGGATAATTTTTATGTAAAATTTTAACAGCTGCTGAAACTTTATTTGGCACCGCGCCTTCGCCCGAACCAAAATTTGTGTACGATAACATGGCAATGCGAGGCGTAATATTATATTGTTTTACCGTTTGCGCGGTTAACACAGCAATATCAGCCAGCTCTTGGGCTGTAGGGTCGGTGTTCATTGTGGTATCGGCAAAAAAGTAAGGGCCTTTTTTTGTTACCATCATGTATAAACCGGCAACTTTGCTTACACCCGGCGCCACGCCAATAACTTCTAAAGCCGTTTTAATGGGCTGTCCGTATTTGCGCGTTAAGCCGCTGATCATGGCATCACCCAAACCAAGCTCCACCATCATAGCACCATAATAATTTCGGTTGCTCATTAATTTGTGCGCATCGTACCTCGAAAGTCCGCGACGCTGGCGCCTTAACCATAAATGATCGCCAAACTCATTTCGTTTTGTTTCATCTACCAAAACCGGATCAATGATCGGCATGTCGGAAAGATCAATATGATTTTCATCGGCTATGCGCTGTATTTTTTCTTTATTACCAAGTAAAATTGGTTTAGCAATACCCTCGTCGCGCACAACCTGTGCGGCTTTTAAGATCTTGTAAGTATCCGCTTCGGCAAACACAACACGTTTTGGATTGCTTTTTGCTTTATTGGCAAGGCTTCGCATTAATTTATTATCCTTGCCTAAACGATTCTCTAATTCTGTTTTGTATGCATCCCAATCGGTAATTGTATGTTTAGCCACGCCGCTATCAATGGCCGCTTTGGCTACAGCAGCGGAAACTGCAGAAATTAATCGGTTATCAATTGGTTTTGGAATAATATATTCGGGACCGAAACTTAAATTTTTTGCGCCGTAAGCCAGGTTCACATAATCCGGAACGGTTTCTTTTGCAAGCTCAGCAATGGCTTTAGTTGCAGCCAATTTCATTTCTTCGTTGATACATTTTGCGCGTACATCCATTGCACCGCGAAAAATAAACGGGAAACCAAGTACGTTGTTTACCTGGTTAGGATGATCGCTGCGGCCTGTAGCAAAAATAATATCTTCGCGTGAGCTGATGGCCTCTTCGTATGAAATTTCGGGAGTTGGATTAGCGAGTGCGAAAACAATGCAATTTTTGTTCATGCTGCGTACCATATCCTGATTTAAAATATTTCCTTTCGATAAACCAACAAATACATCGGCGCCTTTAATGGCTTCGGCCAACGTATTTAACTTTGTGCTTTCAACCGCAAAAAATGATTTGTATTGGTCAAGATCGGTTCTTCCCTTATGAATTACGCCTTTACTATCGAGCATTAAAATATTTTCTTTTTTAACACCAATGGCAATGTACATTTTAGCGCACGAATTTGCCGATGCCCCTGCCCCATTAATTACCAATTTTAACTGCGATAATTTTTTTCCGGAAATTTCGGCGGCATTAAGTAATCCGGCTGCAGATATAATGGCTGTACCGTGCTGATCATCGTGCATTAAAGGAATATCGAGCAATTCTTTTAGGCGGCGTTCAATTTCAAAACATTCGGGCGCTTTAATATCCTCCAAATTTATTCCGCCAAAAGTTGGCGCAATATTTTTTACGGTATTTACAAACTCATCAATATTCTTTGTGTCAATTTCAATATCAAATACATCGAGGTCGGCAAAAATTTTAAATAGTAATCCTTTTCCTTCCATTACGGGTTTTGATGCAAGGGCACCAATATCTCCCAATCCCAACACGGCTGTGCCGTTAGAGATAACGGCCACCAAATTTCCTTTAGCAGTATAACGGTATGCATCCTCCGGATTTTTTTCAATTTCCAAACAAGGCTCCGCAACACCCGGCGAATAAGCCATAGTTAAATCGCGTTGTGTGCTGTAAGGTTTTGTTGGAACGACTTCAATTTTTCCGGGCCTACCTTGCGAATGGTAATCAAGCGCATCTTCTCTTCTGAATTTTGCCATATTTTTTAAAATTGAGGAACGAAAATACGGATAATTCTTCGGTAAATGAATTGTATATATAGCTGAATATCAGATATATAAAATATATTTATTAATTCGAAGAAAGAAAATTATTGAAATTAAATTTTAAAGCCCGATTCAAACATATTAGTGCTTAAAAACATATTTAAGTCCGGCTTGTGCCGAAAAATATTCGGGCTTATAAACGATGTCGCCCGCTGTTGACAAATTTGACAGAGAACGTTTGTAAAGAGGTGCCGCGGTAAAAAATAAATTTTTCTTTATTCTGATATCGCATCCTAAGCCAAACAACAGTAAATAATTAAAACGGTTGGTTTGTACAGTTGAATAATTAAAAGGGATTGTTTCGTTTTCTTTTATAAGATCGAGGTGCGTTTTTTGTGAGATGATATAATTTGTGTTGAGCCCGGCCGAGATCCATATTTTAAAATTTTTACCGTTTATAAAATTAACCTGGGTTTCAACCGGAATGTTGATGGCATAAATTGTAGAGTTGTATTGATAATCGGCTCGGAATGAAGGAACCGGCGCTATTGTAAAGAAGCCGGCCACCATGGTGTTTTTATCAACCACAAAATTTCCGGCGGTTGTTGTAAATGTATAATCGGTACTTAAAAATTTATCGAAATAAAAAGTGGCTTGCGGTTTGGACATGCTGTAATTTGAATAACCCACACCGGCGCTTATACATAAAATTTTTATTGGCGTAATCTGAAATTTAAAATTGCCGTTATAGGTCATTGGATATTTTTCGCTGGCTACATTTGAAGAAGCGCTTTGGGCGAATGACAGAGGTATATTTGGCCCGCCATCAAAAATAAAGGCGAGTTGAGGAATAAATTTTTGAGGAGAAACGTCTTCCGGTTTTTTTGCCGTTGTAGTTTTCGCAGTGTCAATTTTAGTTACGGGCTTTGGCAAAGAATCGGTTTTGGCGATCGCTTTTGGGAGGGAATCGATCTTTGCAACCTCAATTGTTTTTTCGGGTTGCGGAATTTCAGTTGCTGTTTTTGCCGCGTTGATGTTGGCAACACTTTCATTTAATACGTTTGTATTTGTTGGCGTAGTTGTTGGCAAATTATTTAAAGCGATTTCCGCCTTAGGTTTTTCTGTTTGTGTTTTTGTGGGCGACTCATTTTCTTTTGAATTTTTTTCATTTGTATTTTTTGTCATAGTAATTTCAGAAGAACCTTTGGTATTATCCTCAATGGGTAAAGATCTTTTTACGATTGCGGTGGGTTTATTGGTAGTTTTAATTTCTCCGGTCACCGATTCAGTATTGGCATTAACAGCAATACTATTTTCTTTTTTCGAAATATTTTCGGATCTATTTAAAACAAGTTCAGCCGTTGAAATATCAACAGCTTGTTCGGGAATGTAAGATTGTTTGATACCGTATTTTTTTAACTCTTCGTTAACATCATTTATATCACCGTCAACCACAACGTAATATCTTGTTAAACCATTATCGCCGGGTTTAGAAACTATTTTGTAAGGAATATTTTTGTAATGCTCAAGGTTTGGTTTATTTTTAAAAGAACCTATTTGTATAACATTGATCGAATTATTAATTATTTTTTTGGCTGTAGATTCGTTTGCTTTTTCAGCAGATTTGTTAACATCACGGGTAGACGTTGTTTGCTTTATTTCGTTTTTAATTTCATGATTTTTTGATTCATTTGTTGCCATGCCTTCTTTTGTTTCAGAAGCCGGCGCGGTGTTTGAAATTTGTTGGTTATTATTTTCATCCTTATTTTTTTCAGTTTCCGTTTTTGCATCTGCTGTTTCGTTATTCGCCGAATTTGTTTTAACCCTTGTTTCGGTTTTTGCCATCGCTTTATCATTGCCCATTAATTTTGGGTATAAAAAATACCCGCCTATTAATAATCCCGCTATAATACTGCTTAAGCTAAACCACCAAAAAAATAATGGCCTCCGGTTTTTTCCTTGGTCTAATTCCGATTCGATGTTGCGCCAAACCAGTTCAGGCGGCTTCTCTTCATTGTCTTCAAGATTACTCTTAAAGAACAATTCGAGGTCATCGAATTTATTTTCTGATTCGTTTTTCATTCTATTCCTTTTTTGTTGTGTGTGGTAACATCAAAGTATTTTTGTAATAAGTGCCTAAGTTGTTCTTTTGCTTTAGAAAGCTGGCTTTTAGAAGTGCCTTCGCTTATATTCAGCATCCCGGCAATTTCGTTATGGCTGTATCCCTCTATTACATATAAATTAAAAACTGTTTGGTAACCGAATGGCAGTGTTTTTACAATTGCCATTAATTCTTTTTCTTTTAACCTGCTATCGGCCACAAAATCCGATTCGTGATTAACAGCCAGGTTCTCTACATCGTTAAAAATTTTTGCTTCTTTTTGTTTTCGTATATGATCAATGGCACTATTCACCATTATTCTTCTTATCCATCCTTCAAAAGAGCCTTCCGTTTTAAAATTTGAAATATTCTTAAAAATTTTTATAAACCCTTCTTGCAAAACATCTTCAGCATCTTCTCTCGATCTGGTATATCTAAGGCATACATAAAACATTTTAGAGCTGAATTGCTCATACAGCATTTTTTGGTAATTTCTTTTACCATCTACACAACCCTGAATTATGAGACCAATATTATCCAATGAAATACTCTTCACTAAACTAAACGAATTTAATTGATAAAAGGTTGTTTAGTTTAAAAAATAAATTCCTATAAAAATCTAATACGCTTTTTTATCATCCGTAACGCATTGACAATCATTGTGTTTTAAAATTTATTTATTTTGAAGCAACCGTTTCGCAATCCTTCCCGTCTTATATATAAAACCGCCCATGAAAAAACTAATTCCAATTATAAGCTTATTCTGTTTTGCATTTTCATTTAATTGCAGATCGCAAATCACGCCAACTTACAGCAATGTAGATTATGTTGGTAACGGAAATCCAAAGCAAATGTTGGATATTTATATTCCGCCGGGAACCTCTGCAAAAAAAGCACTTGTGGTTCATATACACGGTGGTGGATGGAAAGGAGGCGGAAAAAATCTAAATACGCAACCTTATTTTCAGGGGATCTATAATGCCGGATACATTTGTGTTGATATTAATTACCGTTTAAGCAGTGATAGTTTATTTCCCGCGCAAATTCAAGATTGTAAGACAGCCATTCGTTTTTTAAAAACAAACGCGGCACAATATTTTATTGATACCTGCAATGTTGGTTTAATTGGCGGCTCCGCCGGAGGACATTTGGTTTCTTTACTCGCAACAAGTTATGGCGTTTCGGCATTTGAGGGCAGGCATCTTGGAAGCAATACTGTTTCAAGCAAAGTACATGCGGTAGTAAGTCTTTTTGGCATCTACGATTTTTTGAGCGCTGATTCACAATCCGCGCAATCATGCACCACCTCACCGCTTGTTCACGATGCGCCGGGCTCACCCGAAACTTTACTCCTTGGCTGCCAAATATCTGTTTGTCCCGCAAAGTCAAACGCGGCAAATCCCATCAACTATATTTCATCTGATGATCCGCCATTTTATTTGGCGCATGGCACAAAGGATTGCACAACACCTTACGGACAAAGCAATGAATTTTACAACGCCCTTATAAGCGGCAACGTAGTAGCAACCGTAACATTAATGGTTGGCGCAACACATGCCTCTACTGTGTTTGTGACTCCTGCGCAAGAAACTATTTACACAAATTTTTTTAATTCTAAATTAATTAATTCCTGTCCCGTTGCAACCGGAATTACAGAAAATACAATTGTCGATCTTGAAATATTTCCTAACCCGGCCAACGCCATTTTAAGTATAAAACCAAATACAAATTCTTCGAAAGAAATTTTTGTAGAAATATATAATGCCATTGGCGCATTAGCCCTTTCCACGCAAATAAACGCACAAGATAATAAACGAACCGAGCTTAATATTTCATCGTTAAGTCCCGGTATATACATTTTAAAAACAAATGCCGGTAAAGGTTTCTCAACAAAAAAATTAATAGTAAACTAATTCTCCTGATCTAAATTTATAAAACAATTATTTGATTTAGATATAAACACAAAATTTTTAATTAACAGGCAACTCTATTAGAAAAAGTATCGTCTAACTATAAAACAACAATCAAAAAAAACCAAACCCATGAAATCATCAAAACTACTTTTAATTTTTGCAGGCCTTATTTGTTTTTTCATTTTCACTTCCGAAACATTTCAAACATCGGATCTAAAAGGCATTGAAGGCACTTACGGAATTTTAGATTCAAGCGGAAAACTGGCAAATACCGGAGCACCCGGAGAAAATACCTGTTCGCAATTAAATTGCCACGGCGGTGGCGGCGGTTCGCTGCAAGTTGGCGGATTAGCTGTTAACGCCGGCCCCGGGAGCATTACACTTAACGCTAACCCGGCCTTTGTTGGAAACACATATGTGCCCAACCAGGTGTATACTATTACCATTACCGTTGCCGAAACCGGAAAAAATTTATACGGTTTTGGTTGCGAATTTTTAGATAACAGCGGCAGTACAAATACACTCACAAATAATTCGGTGGGTTTAATCACCATTACAAACAGTCTAACAACGCGTAAAGGCCAGCCCTTTGGAACGGGCCGTGTTTGCGCAACGCATCAGCCACATGGAGGCTCTGCACTTAATGCCGCTAATTTTATTTTTAAATGGACCGCGCCTGCATCCGGAACGGTGAATGTTTATTACGATGGTACGGCTTCTAATCACGATAACGTTGCCAATGGCGCAGATAATGTTTACGCGCATACTATTCAGTTAACGGTTTACATTCCCCCGCCACCAAACTCTATTATTGAAAATTTATGGGTAAATAATTTAAAAATATTTCCAAACCCGGTTAAAAACGATCTCAACGTAAGTTACAGCTCGTTTCAGGCCACTAATGTGGAAGCGAAAATAATTGATGTGAACGGAAAACTTATTTTAAAAGCTTTTTCAAAAAATATAGAACCCGGAGATCACAATGAGCGCATTGACGTTTCTGGAATATCGGCCGGCGTTTATTTTTTAGTTTTAAAAGGAGACCAATTCCGCAAAACCCAAAAAATATTAATTGCCGATTAAACTAAACTTTAATTTTATGCTGAAAAAGATCATTCGAATATCTATTTTTATCGCAGCGGTTATTTTTTTTAATTGCACCAAACGTAATTTTAAGCAATTGCATCCTGATCCCGAAGTGTCGGTAGTAAAAAACTGCGACACCACTTCAGCCATTAGTTACTCAGGCCAGGTGGCTAAAATTTTAAATGATAATTGCAATAACTGTCATAACTCAACCGGCACCCCACCCGATCTAACCAACTACAATGGCGTTGCCGCTTCGGCGCAAATGGGTTTGGTAAGTTGTATTGTTTGGGATGGCAACACATCTAACATGCCAAAGAGCGCTTCTAAAATGTCGGTTTGCGATATTACCGTAATTTCAAAATGGGTTTCGCAAGGAGTATTAAATAATTAATTATATGCTGAAAATAAATTTTTGTTTTTGGGTTATGGTGTTAAGTGGTGTAAGTCTTCTTGCTCAGGACAAGCCGGAAGATTTACTAAACTTAATTAATGAAAAACCTAAAAAAGAATTTACTACCGCAACTTTTAAAACAACACGTTTAATAAATTTCCACACCACCGAAGTAGTTGGCAGACGAGGATTGGATTTCAGGATCTCGCATCGCTTTGGCGATTTTAACAGCGGTGCATACAATGCCTGGGGAACGGATGGCGGAGCAAACATTCGTTTGGCGCTGGAGTACAGCCATGACGGGCGTTTTATGTTTGGCATTGGCCGCACTTCCACCGCTAAAATAGCCGACGGGTTTTTAAAATACCGATTGCTCAGGCAAACCACCAATAGTTCAATGCCAATAAGCGTTACGTTATTTACGAGTATTTACCATACGTTTGAACATGTAACCATTGATAAGATAAATAAATTTCAGCAAATTTCCGACAGACTTTCGTATTGCCATCAGGTGATGATAGCGAGGAAATTCAGCACGCGTTTTTCGCTGCAGTTAACAGGCGCGGTGGTGCATTTTAATTTGGTAGAAAATGTTGACGACAAGAACGATTGTTATATTGCGGGGATCTTGGCACGATATAAATTCAGCAAAAGACAGGCCATAACAGTAGAATACGGATACAGAGTAAATAAATACAGCGCCGGCAAATATTATAATAGTTTAGGAATTGGCTGGGACGTAGAGACAGGGGGCCACGTGTTTCAAATGCATGTAACCAATTCTTTTGGTTTAACCGAGAATTATTATTTTATGTACACCAATACCACCTGGCAGAACTGGGGCGTGCGTTTAGGTTTTAATATTTCGCGGGTTTTCAGTTTGCAGAAACATAAAAAAAACTAAATAATATGAAGAGGATATTTTTTTTAATTCCGGTTCTGGCTTTTAGCCTTAACCTGCGTTCGCAAATTTACGTTGGAGAAAAATGCAAAATAACTTTTTTCAGCGAAACAAAAATGGAAAACATTGACGCCACAAACACAGTAACCAAGCCCGTTTTTAACGCTAAGAACGGCGACTTTGCGCTTAAAGCGCAGCAAACTGCTTTTGTGTTTACATCGGCCTTTATGCAAGAGCATTATAACGAAAATTATGTTGAAAGCGAAAAGTTTCCTTTTGCAACCTTTGCCGGCAAAGTTAACGAAGCCATAGATTATTCGAAGAACGGAACGTATCCCGTAACCATGACCGGTAAATTGAACATGCATGGGGTTGAATTACCAAGAACCATAAACGGATCCATTACCATTAAAGACGGTGAAATTACGATGGATGCAAAGTTTGATGTAAAAGTAGCTGATCACAAAATAAAAGTGCCGTCACTTTATATTGAAAAAATTGCGGAAAGCGTGCAAGTTACTTTTCATACAGAGATGAGATTGTTAAAGAAATAGGAAGGCTTTTTCTTATCCGAATGTTCCCAAAGAACAGATTCCATGGCGTGACGGTTCTGAGGTTTTGCGGTTCTTTAATATGGGGGGCATCTCAAAAAATCCGGATATCAAGGCGCACAAAAAATTAAAACCGGAGTTTACCAAACGTAAATGTCCCGAAATCTATCGGGATTAATTTTGGAGTGCAACGCAGAGAGCCGGGATTTTTTGAGGTGCCCTTAAAAATCAAAAGTTATTTGCCCTTCCCCATCCAAATTCTTTTTATTGAGTTTTTCCATGGCACGGCGGTGCAATTCTACCGGCGAGAGGCCGGATTTTTCGTCATCGGGGTTTTTTTTTAGAAATTTTCTGGCGGCTTTTATTTCTTCAGGTTCCTTTAAATTAATTTCTTTCACCTTATAAGAACTTAATTTTCTTCCTTTTGCTTTCATGTTCACCACCGGACTAAACTCTACCATATTGATGGTTTCTTCCGGAATTTCAACACCTTTTTCTTTACCGAATTTTACTTCAATAACAGGATGGATCTGAGCTGTTATCAATTCAACACGCGAATTTTCGTGTTCAGTTACCAGCAATGTTTTTGCCGTGGTTAATTCGGGCTCAAAACGTTTTGTAAAATACGATTTGCTTTGGCCGTCAAAATAAACGCAAGTAATAACTTGTTTCGCGAAATATTTTTCTATTAAAATAATATCCTCGTCAAAATGATTTAAAATATCGTAAGTATACAATTTATAAATGCCCGTGGAAGTAATGGTCATTATTTTATCCTCACCACTAAATTTACCAAGGTAAGTACCGCGTTCTTCCTTATTTAAGCGGTGCACACTGTCATCGAACCAAAAATCTTCTCCTTCAATTGTTGCGGTGCCTTTTTGTTTTAACACCACTTTTTTAATGGCGTATTTTGTTACAATATTTCCGACCGAAGCTCTTGCTTTAACAGGAATTTCTGTAAAGTCGGCTTCTAATTCCAATTTACGCACACCTGAGGCCGCTTTTAAATTGATCTGCACTTTTTCCGCTTCCCCGTTCGGGTTAATCGTAAACCAGTGTACGTTCGAATTTGGAGTTCCCTTAGTTAGATCGTATTCTTTTTCGCGTGTAATTCCGGTTACGGTAAAACGTTTAATAAAAGTGATTCCCTTTGGCCCATCGGTATAGATCATATTATAAGTGGTACGCTCGTCGCCTTTTTTAAACACCGCTACATAAATGATATCTTTTCCAATAAACGATTTATCGGCCACCTTGCACACTTTCATTTTACCTTCTTTGGTAAAGGCAATAATATCGTCAATATCCGAACAATCGGTTACAAACTCATCTTTCTTTAAACTTGTTCCTATAAATCCTTCTTCACGATTCACGTACAATTTTTCGTTGGCCATTATTACCTGTTTGGCTTCAATGGTCTCCAACTGTTTGGTTTCTGTTTTGCGTTCGCGACCTTCTCCGTATTTTTTCTTTAAATTTTTAAAATATTCAACGGCGTAATCCACCAAATTCGCCAAATGATTCTTCACTATTGCGATCTTGGCATCTAATTCCTTCATAAAATCTTCAGCTTTAATGCTGTCGAATCGGGTAATACGGATCATTGGGATCTGCGTTAACTTTTGAAGATCTTCATCGCTGAGATCCCTTAATAATTTTTTCTTGTGCGGCTTAAATGCGGCGTATAAATACTCGAATAAAGTTTCTTTGTTTGAATACTTTTTAAAGTCGATATACATTTCTTCTTTAATGAATATTTTTTCTAAAGAAGCAAAATGCCATTTTTCTTCCAGTTCTTTTTTCTCGATCTCCAGCTCACGCCTTAAAAGTTCTAACGTTTGTTTGGTAGAAATTTTAAGGATCTCGCTTACACCCACAAAACGCGGCTTTTCGCTTTCAATTACGCACGCGTTTGGAGAAATACTTACTTCGCAATTGGTGAACGCGTATAAAGCGTCAATTGTTTTATCGGAAGAGATACCGGGCTGTAAATGAATGAGGATCTCAACAAACTCAGAGGTATTATCCTCCACCTTCTTAATTTTTATTTTCCCTTTGTCATTAGCAGCAATAATTGAATCTATTAAAGAGCTCGTTGTTGTTCCGAAGGGAATTTCGCTTATTATTAATGTTTTCGGATTTAATTCTTTTATCCTTGCTCTTACTTTTATTTTTCCTCCGCGTAATCCGTCTTTATAATCACTAAAATCGGCAATGCCTCCGGTAATAAAATCGGGATAGATGTTTGCTTTTTTTCCTTTCAGGATCTGAATAGAAGCATCAATTAACTCGTTAAAATTATGCGGTAAAATTTTAGTGGCTAATCCAACCGCGATCCCCTCAACACCATGAGCCAAAAGCAAAGGAAATTTAACGGGCAAAGTAATAGGCTCTTTATTTCTGCCATCGTAACTTAAGCCCCAATTGGTGGTTTTCGGATTAAAAATAATTTCCAATCCTAATTTTGATAAACGGGCCTCAATATAACGAGGGGCAGCTGCGCTATCCCCGGTTAAAATATTTCCCCAGTTACCCTGACAATCAATTAAAAGATCTTTTTGCCCGATGGCCACCAATGCATCACCAATACTGGCATCGCCATGGGGGTGATATTTCATGGTGTTACCAATAAGGTTGGCAACCTTGTTATAACGGCCGTCTTCCAGCTCCCACATACTGTGTAAAATGCGACGCTGTACGGGTTTAAGGCCATCTTCCATAGCAGGAACCGCCCTTTCAAGAATTACATAAGAGGCATAGTCAATGAACCAATTTTTGAACATACCACTCACATGAGTGATCTTATCAATATCACGGTGCTGGTTTTCGCTGTCAAATCCTTCAAAAATCTTATCGACCATCTTAACTATAGAAAATTAAAATGCAAATATAACTTTTGAATTGAAAATTGCGTCAGGAAAAATCTAAAATAGGTCTAAAATATGAAAGAGATATTCACAAACGGTGTTTAATATACCAACACTTTTCTTTTTAGGAAGAAAATAGCTTCTCCAAGTTTTGCCTTAAGCTTGTTGCTTGAATAAGCATTCATGCCGGCTTTTTCGATATTATTGGCATACCCGTACACATCAGCAATTTGAGTTTTGTAAATGGTTTCGCCGGTAGTTTTACTTTTTAAATTTAAATTAATCACAAGTGCGGCCAATTTAATTTTGTAATTGTTCTCTAAAACATCGCTGCTTATATCTTCTTTTGTATCGGCATCGGCTTCAATGATATAATCTGCCTGATCGGCCCGGGTGGTAATTATTACTTCTTGTCCATTAAAGCGCTGCTGCAAAAAACTTTCAATAATATTGGCACCGGTAGGTTTGCCCATATTTTTTTCGACTGAAGAAACAAAAATATTTACCGGACTAACATTTGCTTGCACTTTTAAAGAGGGTGTTTGAATAAATTGCTTTAATACGGTAATGCCCGCCCTGCCCAACGAATCGGAACCCATTAAGCCTGAAATATCGGGGTTTAACGCGAAAGCCACTGTTTGATTGAGGGGTTCAACCGAATTAATTTTTACCTGAATTTCGCCCGAATTGTTTGTGGATGTTTTTTCAATAACCTTTATCTTCTCTTCTTCGCTGCTTACAATAAAAGGAAAGTTTAAAAGCGGTGCCTTGTTCTTTAACTCCAAATTATAAATTAAAGGAGAATACGTTTGCTGATAGGGTTTTAACTGAGGCATTACTTTTTGTACACTCACAAAAATAGACTGTAATTGCTGCTGAATTGAATTTGTAAGATCGAACACATTTTTAATTCCTTTGGTAAGTGAGGCGTCAAAATTAATTTCTTCGCTTAAGTAAGGAGTAAGAACACCAAAAGCCTGGATTCGTTTTTTTATACAGGATGAAAAATCTTGATTTTGTTCATCAATAAAACTTGAGGCTATTAAATTACTTGCTTTGGTTATGGTTTGTTGTTTTTTTAAAGCTTTTTGTTTGGCATAATCATCTTTATCCAACTGGTAATAGACCCAATATTGTTTATCATTTTCATATGAATCAACCAGTGTGTAGCCTTCAATATTATCGTTATTGGTAAGTTTTATTAACGAATTAAAATTTTCGTTTACTTTATTTTCATTTTGTACGGTGTATAAAACTGAGTTAACCGAAATATCTACTTTTATTTCTGAGGATAGATCGTACAAAGCATTTTTTTTAGCTTCAACAGAGTAAGCGGTGGTCTTAGATTTATCGGCCATTCCAATACCAACATATTTAAATCCGTTGTTAGGGCGGCTGTTAACCCAAGGCGGGGCAGGTTTTATGGGCGCGAGCGCTTCAGCTGCCTTTTTGCTTTTGCATGAAGAAAACGCGAGAATAATTAATAAAACTCCGATTTTAAAAAACGATCCATTTAAATAACATAATGCTTTCAGATCTTTTTTTGTAAAAGAAGAACAACCCGTAAAATTATATAAGCTGCTTGTCATTATTTTACATTATTGATTATTGAGCTGCTGAATAAATTTATAGTTTTTGTATTTGCTTCTTCCTTTAACTGATCCATTGTTTTTAATGTTGAGTTAGCGCTAAAACCCCCACGCCAGTTATTTGGATTGTATTGGGCCACCGGCGAGGTTTGCTGCGGATTGTATGGATAAAGCGAATTAATATTTCCGTTAAATGGTTTTGCAAACTCATTGTATTCAACCGCATCCTGTGCCGTAATATTTTGGCTTTGTGATGAAACAATTTGATTGTTGTACGCGTTTATTAATTTGTAATTGTATTGATAAGAAAAAGAACGATTCGCTTTTACCACATTATAATCAAATGGTTTGTACTCAGTAAGAATTAGCGTGCCCGATTTAACTGAATTTTCCTGAAAGCCACGTGCGGAAGTTTTTTGCGGACCTGAATTATTTTCCTTTTTACCTGAAACATCGTACGAATAAAAATAATCGGCCCCGGTTGCTTTACGAATGGCCTGTATAAGATCAACTCCCGCATCGCTCGCCTCCGAAACATTTGGCAAATAAGTAAAAGGGGTGTTGTTTATTATTTTTGCAAATGCAAATTTTTGAGAAGCCACCTGATTAAAATTATTAAATAAATAATCTTCAATGTCTTTTTCGGCTTTATCGCTCGAACTTTTCGGCGCAAACAACATGAAATCTTTTGTTTGCTCATCCTTTGACAATTCGAAAAGATCCTGAGAGTCTTTATAACTTTCGGTTTTTGATTTAACGGTGGTTAATAAATTAAAGGCGCCCGAATAATTTTTATTCTCAATACAGGTTATTGCGTTTTGATACAAGGGTTCGCAAACCGCCACTATTTCTAACTGACGTGTAGTTTTATACGAACCATTGTATTTTTTAATATTATTGATATAAGGAATTGCTTCACCGTATTTTTTCTGGTTCACAAGGTTATAGGCCAGATTGTAATTTTTATTGCAATAAGTTTCAACCACCTTTTGATAATCCTCATCATAGGTCTTAGGATAATCCAAGTTTACACTTAAAGCCGATGTTTTTGAGGTAAAATCTTTTAAACGCTCAAACACTTCAAGTGATGATTCGATCTGCTGTGTATTGTAATTTCTGAAAAAATCGGAGGCCATGTTTGAAACATGTTTTTGTCCAACATCTTTCAGTTTTATCCGCGCTTCTACATTTGTTGGTTTGCGTTGAAGCGATTCTAAATAATAATCGGCCGCTTCGTTGATCAATCCTTGCTTTTCAAATCTTTCGGCAGCTTTAAAATACTTTTTTGAGCCGGTGCAACCTGCAAGAACCAGTGATGTTATAAAAATGAATATGTAATATGATCTTTTGATAAACTTTGGTTTATTATTTACCTTATTCTTTGATGCCAAGCAAAATGAATTTTTAATTTTAACTTCAGCCAAAAAATTCATTTTCTTTGGCATAAGAAAGGCTAAATAATTTTTATACTTCTTAACACATTCAAAAATTATTAAGCCTTTCTAAAAAAAAGAGCATCTTTTTTAGGGATGCTCTTTAATAGATTTCTGTTTTTTACAGAGAGCAATATGCTTATTTTTGTTCGTCGCCTAATTTTTTCATTTCAGCATCAAAAATACTTTGGAATTTTTGTTTGTCGTAATCCAACTTTAATTTTGCATCGCTCGAAATTTTAGCGTCAATTTTATCAAATACCGATTTTTTATCAGCTTCTAAAGCAACCCAGATAAGCCAGCTTTTATCTGCCGGATCTGTAAAAGTTTTTAGTCCAATTTCTTTTACGTTCGACATTTCAAGATTAACAACCTCACGCGACAATTCTTCAAATTTATTCTCGAACTCCTGGGCGTTACCAATGGTACGTTGGTTAGTGTACTGATCTGTTACTCTTTTTACGGTAGCGTTAATATTAGCCGCCATCTCTGCCCTCGCATTTTGATATGCGATCTTTTTTGCAGTTGCCTGATCCGGTGATTTTCCAGATTGCTTCGAACGGAAGCTGGTTTCATCGCTTCTGTATTCTTTTGAATCAAAAGGAGTAGAAACTTCAATTAAACCGGTTTGTTTTGTTAAGGTTACTTTTTTTGACTTACAACCAGCCAGAGTTAAAACTGCGATAGCCGGAATTAAAAGTAATTTAGTTGTTGTTTTCATTTTTTTGTTTTTAAATTTCTATTAAAGGTATTTCATCTATTGTGCCAAAGGTATTTATTTATTTCAATTTAACTTGCTTTAACAGGTTGCTTATCACTTAATTGATTTAGAATGTCACATTTGTTAATTAATTTAACATTTCACTTTACCAATTCCTCTTCCATATCCTTCTCTATCCTTAAATTATCGATAATAAACTCCTGGCGTTCTTGTGTATTTTTACCCATGTAGTAATTTAATAGCTCTTGAATACTGGCTTTTTGGTCAATTAATACAGGCTCTAAACGAATATCCTTGCCAATAAAGTGTTTAAACTCATCAGGACTGATCTCTCCCAAGCCCTTAAAACGGGTAATTTCCGGTTTTGGTCCCAATTTAGCAATGGCCGCTCTGCGCTCTTCATCGCTATAACAATAAGCGGTTTCTTTTTTATTACGCACCCTGAATAAAGGGGTTTGAAGTATTTTTACGTGATTATTTTTTACAAGATCGGGGAAGAATTGTAAAAAGAAAGTAAGCAACAACAATCTGATGTGCATTCCGTCAACATCGGCATCGGTGGCGATCACCACATTATTATAACGCAGCTCTTCCAGATTATCTTCAATATTTAAAGCGGCCTGCAATAAATTAAACTCTTCGTTTTCGTACACCACTTTTTTTCCAAGCCCAAAACAATTGAGCGGCTTGCCTTTTAAACTGAATACCGCTTGCGTATTTACATCGCGTGTTTTTGTGATTGATCCGCTGGCCGAATCTCCCTCACAAATAAATAAAGTGGTTTCTAATCTTCGCTGATCCTTAATATCATCTAAATGCGTACGACAATCGCGCAATTTTTTATTGTGTAGTGAAGATTTTTTTGCACGCTCTCTTGCTAATTTCTGAATTCCCGAAAGTTCTTTGCGTTCTCGCTCATTTGCAACTATCTTTGCCTCTATTGCCTTTGCAGTTTCAGGATTTTTGTGTAAAAAATTATCTAATTGCTGTTTTATAAAATCACCAATAAAACTTCTGATGCTTTGTCCGCCGGGTGCAACCTCGTTGCTTCCTAATTTTGTTTTTGTTTGCGATTCAAAAATAGGCTCTTGTACTTTAACAGAAATGGCCGCTACAATAGATTTGCGCACATCGCTTGGCTCAAATTCTTTTTTATAAAATTCGCGAACTGTTTTTACAACCGCTTCTCTGAAAGCGCCCAAATGCGTACCGCCCTGCGTTGTGTATTGCCCGTTCACATAACTGTAATATTCTTCGCTGTAATGCTCATTGCTATGCGTTATTGCCAGTTCAATATCTTCTCCTCGTAAATGAATAATGGGATAAATAACTTCGCCGGTAATGTTTTTTTCGAGCAGATCTTTTAAACCATTATCTGATCTGTATTTTACGCCGTTTAATGTAAGCGTTAATCCGGTATTTAAAAAGGCGTAGTTCCACACCATTCGGTCAATATACTCATGTACATAATGGTATCTTTTAAAGATCGAATTATCGGGCATAAACTCAACATAGGTTCCGTTCTTTTCATCTTTAG
>JANYBY010000262.1 GCA_025360565.1 Bacteroidota bacterium | reverse complement strand
TTAAAAGGCAAATTTTCGTGATCGTTATTATGATCGTGTTTAGTATTGGAAATATTCTGCCCGTAATGCTCGTTAATAAAATCCAATAAGGAAATATCTTTCTCATTTGTTTTATGATCAAAATAATGATCGAGCAAAACCGGAATTTTTAAAAGCTGATGCGCCTCTGTGTTGGCACTTAAAAAAACAAATAAAAAAAATATGGAGATTGTTCTTTTCAATAATGTAAATGTAACAAAATTGAATAAGAAGGGCAATGACTTAGGTTAGTTTAACCAATTTTTGCAAATTTAACTTTAATACGTACTGCTTATCCGCGTTCTTCCTTTATACTTAAAAGCCAGGCATAAGCTTCATTCTGATCGGTAAAGATCCGGGTAGGCGTTTCGGGTTTATTTAATTTAATGAAAAAGTTTACAAGAAGTGAATTTATCATTGAACCTTTAATAATAGCCCGGGCAATTGTTTGCTGTTTTACTTCGTTACTGTCGGCAAATTTTTGCCCTTTTTTTTCCATCGAAAAATTCGCACGCATATCCAATAACTTTAAACAAGGTTTATTTTTGCTCAAATTTTTTATTACAAGCGCGTTGTCAAGGGCGTCCTCGTAATCAATACGAACGTTAGGATGAATGATAATATGAATAATATTATTTTCATCCGAAAAAATTGTCGCAGTACGGGTTTTTACCTTGTTCACCGCCACAAAAGTCCTTTAAAATAAGGCAGGCTGGACTCAAAAGCCATAAGTGGTCGTTTTTAAGAAATAACTGGTCGTATTTTTAACATATACGGTAATGCGAGGCTCTCCGTTAGGGTTTAACCTGAGCAATAATTATGTATATTTGTTTAGTAAAAAATACAGGTTAATTGAAAAAATTATTCATTATTCTATTGTTGATCGGCGGATTAAGTTCTAATTCGCAAACATTTACTTTTTCATTGCCTCCAAATATTATGAGCGGAAATCCGGGCGATATTTTTAATGCTGATGTTACTTTTTCAAACACAAGTGTTTCATTGGTTACGTTAAGGGTTATTCGTTTTCAGCGGGGCTTACCTCCATATTGGTATTCTTGTTATTGTTATATTCAATGTCACAGTTATTTAGATGATAGTATTGATGTGGTGCTTCAGCCTTTTTCAACACAAACTGTAACTCTTCAATTCCGAACCGATTCTGTTAATCCCGGCGCGGCACTATCAAAATTTAAAGTATATCAAACCGGTTTTCAAAATAATGCCGATATTTTTCAGTTGTATGTAAGCACCGGCGGACCTTTAGAAATTAGATCAGAGCAGGCAGAGGCAAAAAACATTTTGTTATTCCCTAACCCGGCAAGCGAAACCATTTATTTTTCCCTTCCAACCGAAACAATACACAAGATCAAAATTTACGATTGCCTTGGGAGATTGACGGAAAAATGTGAGCTCGAAAAAAATGCCATTGATGTTACACGCCTCGAAAAAGGAATTTATTTAATGGAAGTTTATACCGAAAAAAATAAATTCAAAAAAAGTTTTATTAAGAACTGATAAATGAAAAAACTATTTATTTTTATTTTTGTTTTATCTTTTTGCGCCATAAAAAGTCAAACATATACTTTTACGCCTGCTAAAACCTTTGTTATTACGCTTGATACCAATGTACTTGATTTTACCAATAAAGGAATTGAAGTGGTAAATACAGGCACGGCGGTTCTTAATTTAACCTGGACCCGTTGCTTTATGGATACACTCGGTGTAGAACTGAATCTTTGCAACAGCGGCGATTGCATGGCCGGGTTACCTTTAGCCTATAATATGCCGCCAATTGTTTCGGGCTCAAAAGGGTGGATAAAATTTCACGTGCAAACTTTTAAAGTGCCCTACACAAGTACAGTAAAATATATTTTAAAGAACGGTGTTACGCAAACCGATACGTTGACTTATGTATTTGTAGTGGCCACACCTACCACAGGTATAAATGAAATAAATAAAATAAATTCAACTGTAAAAGTATATCCAAATCCGGTGAGCGATGTTTTGGTGGTGGATTCAAAAATTGAAAATAGCAGCCTGCAGTTGTTGGATGTAAACGGTGCAATAGCTTTGAGTAAAAATATTAAGAGCGGTTTAAATAAAATTGACGTGAAAGAAATTGCCGCGGGTAATTATTTTTATAAGATCAGCAACGATAAAAATCCTATCTCCGGAAAAATTATTATTACTCGTTAGTTTTTAAAGTTGAGCGGTATCGTTAATTTAAAACTAAAATTCCTTCCCATACTGTAAATGCCCGAACGCCCTGTGTAATTCTTGGGGTAATTATCAAAATACTTTAGCCTGCTCATGTTCGATTGGTAAGCAATGTCGGCCAGGTTAGTACCGTAAATACCAATACTGAAAAGTGTTTTGTTGTTTTTCAATTTTATATCGGCGCCAATTCCCGCGTCAATTAAAGCGTAACCTTGTGTTTTGGTTTCGGTATTATTAAAAAGAAAGGCTCTGCTTTGTGTGGCGTAATATTGTATGCCGGCTTTAATAAAAATATTTGCAAAACACAATACTTTTTTTCTGAACTCGGCAATCACTTCAGAATTGGTGTGAAGCGGCGGAATAAATGGAAGATATTTGTTGCTGTCGTTCAGCAGCGAACCATTTCCGCCCTTGTTAACAGCATAAACCAATGAAATAGAATTTTCAATGTGCAGCCAAT
>JANYBY010000258.1 GCA_025360565.1 Bacteroidota bacterium | reverse complement strand
GCTGCAGAAGTTTTAGTGATACCAGATGTTAACGTTGGAGTTAATTTAAGTTTTCAATGGAGCAATGGCAATAATGGAAGATGGGATGAAGATGATGATATGTTAAACTCAGTTGGATTTACTAATCAAAACGTTTCTTATGAATCAGCATATTTTAAAGTGGCAGGAGAAAAAAATCCTGATGATGTTGCTTTTGTAAATAATATTTTAAATGAGGCTCCTGCCAAAGTTAAAATGGAAAAAATATCCAACCAGGTTTGGAGAGCAACCAATAAACTAATTGATGAAAGTGGTAATTTACAACCATTAGGCGCAAATACAACAAGAACAAAAAGAGCAACCAGAAATAACCTTGTAAGTTATTTAAATGCAGATGAGGGCAGATTCGCGGCCATTGATAAATACGTTAAAAGCTATAGTCCTGTCACAAGTGCTTCCTTTGTTGGAGGAGCCTTTAATAGCTTATTAAACCCTTCAAATTTTGGTGAATTATTTACAAACCAAACAAATTTTGACAGGTTAGAATACGCAGGTAATAAAGCAAGCCATATTTCGGAAGTAATGGTTACCAATCCAAATGGTACAAGATATGTTTATGGCATTCCAATTTATAATCGTGATCAGCAGGAAGTAATGTTTAATATTTCAGGTTCTGGAAGCACTCATTTAAATTCAACAACAGGTTTAGTAAATCACTCTGCTCAAGATGCTTCAAAAGGAAATACAAAAGGTATTGATAATTTTTATGAAAAAAATACAATACCGGGTTACGCTCACTCATATCTGATTACCGAATTACTTTCGAGTGATTATGTTGATAGAAGTAATGATGGCCCTACCATAGATGATTACGGAGACTATACTAAATTCAATTACTCTCAGGTTACCGATTACAAATGGCGCATTCCATATCCCAATGGTACGGCACTACTTAATCAGGGTTTTTTAAGCGATAAAAACGATGATAAAGGAAGTTATGTTTATGGTCGGAAAGAACTTTGGTATCCGCATTCAGTGGAAACAAAAAATTTCATTGCATTTTACGTACTAAATGATCCTGAAACACCAAGGGCAGATGGCTATGGGGTGGGAGGTGATTTGGGAGGTATTTCGGGAGGAGCGCAACAACGTTATTTAAAAGAAATAAGGCTTTACGCTAAAAAAGATATTGTTATTGCCGGAGCTACAAATGTTAAACCAATAAAAATAGTACATTTCGAATACGACTATTCTCTTTGTCCGGGTATTCCTAATAATATTAATACTGTCGTTATGGGTAATGTGGTTCCTGATCCAGTAACCACTTTTCCAAAAAATGGTAAGCTCACTTTAAAAAAAATATATTTTACCTATGGTAATTCCCAAAAGGGTGCTCTAACTCCATATTTATTTTCATACTGCAATGGCAATTATAATAGTGGCACCGATAATCCTGCTTATAATCCTGCTTCGATTGACAAATGGGGCTATTACAAAAGTAATCTTGGTGGAAATGATAATAATTTGGATTTCCCTTATTCAACACAAGATAAAACAACCGCCGATATAAATGCAAGAGCATGGTCTTTAACCGGAATTACAACGCCCGCGCAAAGTAAAATTACTGTTACTTATGAATCGGATGACTATGCCTATGTTCAAAACAAAGAGTCCGCACAGATGTTTAAAATACAGGATGCCACATTCCTTTCAAACGCTGTTCCAAATGGTAGTGGTCAATTGTATAATGGATCGCAAAACGCCCAATACTTGATGGTTGATCTGTCATCAAGTAAAAGCAACGGAGTTTTAACCACGGATCCAAATGCTTTAGCAAAATTAAAAGATAAATATTTTAAAGGCCTCGATAAGGTTTATGTGAAAGCATGTGTTAACCTTGAACCAGGAAAGCCCGAGTTCGTCCCGCTTTATGCTGACATAGAAGATGTTTTAATTGGAAACAATTCAGTATACACTTTTGGCGGCAATACTTATTACAACGCCATTATAAAAATGAGAATGGTAGGAATAAATGATGATGGTTCAAATATTCTTGTAAATCCTATAACCAAAGCGGCCTTTCAACTCGGCAGAACTTATTTACCGGGTGTTGTTTTCCCGGGATCTCAAACTGCTGGAAATTCAGATGAAACAATCGTTAAGGGCCTGGTTACCTTGGTTCAGGATATGTCCTCTTTATTTACCGGTATAAATAAAGCGTTATACAATAGAAGCGTAGCAAGAACATTTATTCCATCGCGTTCGGTCGTAAGATTATATAATCCTAATGGAAAAAAATTAGGCGGTGGTTCCCGTGTTTCAAAAATTCAAATCGATGATAACTGGAATGCGATGAGCGGTGAAACCAGCTCAACATACGGACAAGAATATTCTTATAATACAACAAGAAGTGGAGAGGAAATAAGCAGCGGTGTTGCTAGTTACGAGCCTTTAAATGGGGGCGATGAAAATTCAAACCGCAAACCGGTGCCTTTTGCAATTAAAAGGGTAATGGCTCCCAATGATGAATATTTTCAGGAAGAACCAATTGGTGAAACTTTTTATCCTGACCCCTTAGTAGGTTATAGTTCAGTTACTGTAAAAAATTTAGACAGAACAGTTTTAAATGTAAAAAAACACGCAACAGGCAAAACAGTACATGAGTTTTACACAGCTAAAGATTTTCCGGTAAAAGCAGACCATACCACTTTAGATAAGCAAAGGGTTAAACCGAAAATAATAAAGAGTTTATTAAAATTTGGTAGCACCGATAAATTATACATGAGTCAGGGTTACCGAATCAAAACAAACGATATGCATGGAAAACCAAAATCTGAAAAGCATTTTGCTGAGGATGCAATTTTACCTTATTCCGGTATAACTTATTTTTATAAAATTAAAGCCGGCACTACAAATGAGCTTGATAATTCTGTTAGCGTAATCGATTCTAAAAATGGCATTTCAAATAAAATAATTGGCGAAACAACCGATATGGTGACCGATTCCCGGCAGTCTAAAAGCGATGTTTACGGCGCAGGAGTCGGAATTAATATTAACTCTGCTGCTTGTACTTTTTATGTTCCTTTAGTTTTTGTTTGGCCAAGTTTTTCGCACGAAAAAAAGGAGTTCCATTCAATAAGTACAACAAAAATTATCAATCAATATGGAATCGTGGATCATGTTGAAGCCTTTGAAAATTATTCGAAAGTTAGTACAAATAATCTTTTATATGATGAGGAAACAGGAGAAGTTGTTTTAACCAGAACTCAAAATGATTTTGACGATCCGGTTTATAATTTAAAATACCCCGCGCATTGGGAGTATGACAGGATGGGCCTTGCCTATAAAAACAACGGTATTAAAATTTTTGATGCCACCGGTTTTTATAATAATATTAACGGGCAGGTGATAGGTTCCATTTTTGTTCCCGGCGACGAAGTTTTAGTCAAAGAAAAATTTCCGGTTCCTATCCCGACTTTTTATACAAAAACTTGGGTGTCCTATGATGCCGCATCAAATAATAATTACTTAATAAAAGAAGACGGGACAACTTTTTTAGGAACTACGCCAAACAATATCGAATTAAAAATTACCCGATCAGGTAGGCGAAATATGCAGGGCTTACCAATGAGTTCTTTGGTTTCTCTCCAAAATCCAATTCAGGCCAATAAAATTGATGTTACTCCTGCAACCAAAGTACTAAGCTCAAGCGCGGTTGAGTTTAACGAAAACTGGCAGTTGCCACTGGGGAATAATATTTCAGGTCCCGCAACATGTAACTGTACACAAACTACTTTTGCCACCCGCGAAATTGCGGTTTGGAAACAAATCTTTGCCACAAACATTTATCCATTTAGGTCATGGCTTAACAGCGGAAGTAATTCTTCAAATTTTGTTGTTGCTTCAAGGGCATTCAATGGGGGGCCGGTTACCTATGGCTCGCCAAACTCGCCAGAAATATCACTTTTCCTAAATTCTTTTAATGCATTTACTAATATTATAAGTAATCCAAGTGCGTTTACCCTAAATATGACTTTAACGAAAAGTCAAAACCCAACTCAAGACGTTTTAACTATGAGTATTTTATTTCTTTGTGGAAATAACGCACAATTTTCAACTTCCCTCAAAGCACCGACTTCCGGAATTTTTGGCGCAGGAAATCAATTTAGGTATGTAAGCGGGACTTTTGGATTATTAGTTAGTGGGGGTGGAGCTCCTGGTGGAGGATCAATAGCAGTTCCTCAAATTTACATACCGGATGGAATGATTGATGTTCAAGGTTGCTCGGCAATACCTCAGCCAACCTTAACCTACCCGAATCAATTTGCGGCTCCTCCTCAACCTCTGCCATTACCGCCAAGTCCAGGCGGAAACCTCTGGTGTTATCTTCAATTGCCTTATCCACCTGCAACCAATCCATTTAACAATAATCCATATTTCTTCGCTAAAACGGATGATAATATGTTTACCATTAACGGACAACCAACGGGCTTGTGTTTTAATAGAATGATTTGTACTACAACGCCCGCTTTTACTTACCAATGCGGTAAACTTGTCGGTAATATAATTAACCCCTATCAGTATGGCATCCGTGGTAACTGGCGGCCGAAAAATGATTATTCATATTTAACGAGCAGAAGCAGTTCTAACAATATTAAAGTGGATGGTAACTTTATGGTTTTCCTTCCATTCTATAAACATTTTGGAACACCGGGTAATATTAGCAGCTTTTGGTCTCCGATTTTATCTTATAACCTTTCATACGACAATTGGGTTAAAAATAATGAGACTCAACTTGTCAATCAACACGGAAATGTGTTGCAGATGAACGATGCGCTTAATAGACGTGCCGGTTCTTTATATGGCTTTAATCAAACTTTGCCAAGCGCGGTTGCTTCAAACGCATATTTTAACCAGATCGCTTTTGACAGTTTTGAAGATTACGATTATATTAATGGAGAATGTTCTGCCTTGAATGCAACTAATTTAAGTGGCTATATTGAACATTTCAATTTCTATAATAATAAAACCAATCTAACAAAAATATCAGCTCATACCGGCAAAACTTCAATTGTAGTACCTATAGGATTTCCTACAACTACTTCGTTGACAGTAAGTAGAAAGTTAACAGACCCAACTCCTGCCGGTGGAAACGATAACGTTCCTTATTCTATTAAACCAATTGATAATCATGGATTATTTGGTCCGTTTTATTCGTTTGCCTCTGATCAAAAATTTGTATTAAGCGTATGGACAAAACAAATTACCTTTTTTGGATCTGATATTCCCCAGGTGACAGATTATACGGGAGCCACTGTGCTTGTTAAAGTTGGTGGAACTATCGTCAACACAAGTCCGCCAAAAAAATCACCGATCATCAATGGCTGGCAAAAACTTGAGTATGAATTTACCGTAACTCAAGGAACAGGTACCGGAAATATAGACGTGTCATTAGTGAACGCAAACAACAGCAGTCATTTTTTATTCGACGATATTCGCATACATCCCTTTAATTCAAATATGAAAACTATGGTATACGATCCCAATTCCCTTCGTATAATGGCAGAGCTGGATGATAGAAACTTCGCAACTATTTACGAATACGATGAAGAAGGAACTTTAGTTCGAATTAAAAAAGAAACGGAAAAGGGTATTTATACAGTTAAAGAAACCCGCAGTGGGTTAAAAAAAGCAGCATTGCCGGGTGGTGGTGGAATAATTTTTAATTAAGTAGGAAATAAGTAAAATGGTAAAATTAATCAAAGTGAAAGTTAAGGTAAAGACTCGAGTTATGCGATCAGGTTTTTCTATTTTGATTAATCTGTTTGTCTTTTGTGCCTTTTGTCAAAACCCGAAAATTGATTTTAAAAATATTAATGCTGCTTTTGGCAAACTTGAAAATTTTAAAATAAACCTTAAGTATGAACTGTTTTTTGACAATGAAAGCAAGCCTTACGAAACTGAAGACGGAGTGTATAAAAGAAAAAAAAATAGTTACTATATGAAGCAGTCAGATAATGAAATGCTTATAAATGAGAAATATAGTTTGGTAATTGATAATAGCAATAAGGTAATTATTTTAGAAAAAACACCAAAAAAAGCAAAGATATTAAACCCATTGAAAATGGATATCGACAGTATTTTCCATTTTTATGAGAAAGTAACCTTTTACAGAACCGGCGCAAATAAGGAATTAAGCGCTTATTCTTTTGTTTTAAAGCAAGGCCAGTATTCTGTAATTGACATTGTTTTTGATCCGGTTACTTACAACGTTAAAGAAATTACAAATGTGTACAGAGAAAAAATTTCCGATAACAATGATGTTTATAGAATTGCAAAACTTAAAACCGTGTTCGCGGATATTGTTCTTAGCGAATCCATGAATGATGATTTTAAAGAAACAAAATATGTTCTTAACGAGAAAGGAAAGATTAAGATAACAAAACCATTTACAGGATATAAATTATTAACTAATTTGAAAAAATTATAGTATGTTAAAACTAAAAATAAATCTTTTTTTCTTTTTTTTCTTTGCCTTAGTATTGAATTATTTTGGGGCAATTGAAACAAAAAATTCACGGTTAGGCAACGGCAGTCTTGCTATTGGTAAAAAAATTGTTGTTTATGATGAAAAGTATTTTTCTACTCCTGGCTGGTTAACAAACTTCAGTTATTACCAGCATCAAGCCCTTATTAATTTTGGAGTTGATGAAAGTAAACATATTTCTTATCCTGATGATTTTACCTCGACCGTAAGTTTTATTGCAACGGCTTATGATGTGAATGGTAATCCAACTCCGATCCCATCTAACAATCTCACAATAACTTTTACCAAAAACGGAACCTACTTTGATAAAGCAACATTTAACGTTGGAAATTATGCCAGGCTTGAAATAACTGTAACCGGTATTACAACCCAGAAAATATTGAATAATGCAGTAATACTAAATCCACCTGAATTATTTTTAGAAGGGGAGGTAACTGCTACCCGTTATTACAATTTTCCTTCGGTTTATTATGTGCCAAGCATTGCTCCCGCGGATTTTAATTACAACGTGATATTAAAGCCATGTCCGGGTGGCACATGCATTTCTGACCTGGAAGTATTCTGGCAATTTATTCCAGGCGCGGAGGAATACGAATTTGAATGGACCTGGGTTAATAATTATCCGGGCGCACCCCTTATTTACGATTTTAAAAACGATGCTACAAGGGCAACTACCAATAAAAACACCTATAAAATACCCTTTGTTTACGAATCTGGATATTTATTATACAGGGTAAGAGGGGTTGGCAGAAAAGGGCCAAATATAAATGACAGAATTGAAGGCTTATGGTCTACATATAATGTAGGCGCTCCTGATTACGGTTCGGTACTTTCTTATCCCAACAATTTAAAATTTAATGTGGGCCAGACAAGTAGTAATACGGGTGATAATATGAATTGGGTAAGCACCTTAACTTTTGCTGAGGATGGTAAAAAAGGCTCCGGTGTAAGTTATATGGATGGTTTGTTAATGGCGCACCAGAGCCAGGCAAAATTAAATACTGATAATAAAATTATAGCACAGCAAACTATTTACGACTTTCAGGGTCGTCCCGCAATAAGTGTTTTGCCTGCTCCAGTCAACGTAAATTATTTTGATTATATAAATTCACTTAGTAAAAACGGCGCCAACCTTGCCTATAGTAAAACTGATTTTGATATTGGGGCAAATTGCACAGCGCCCACAGCTCCAATGGATGCAGCACTATCAACCGGCGCAGCAAATTATTATTCGCCTTCAAACCCAAATAAGCAAGGAAGCCAGGGCTATGTACCAACGGCCAATAATTTTCCGTTTGTGCAGGTAGAATATTCTCCGGATAAAACAGGACGCGTGATAACTCAAACTATGCCGGGCGATGCTCATAAATTGGGAAATAATCATGAAACGAAATTTATTTATTCTAATCCCGGAGATAAAGAAGTTCCGCGATTATTCGGTTTGGAGGCGGGCAGTTCGGGGCATTACGATAAAAACATGGTGATAGATGCTAACGGACAAATAAGTGCCACCTATAAAAACATGGAGGGCAAAGTAGTTGCTACTGCTTTAATGGGAGATAAACCAAGCGCGCTTGATGCGATAGCAGGATACAATGCTAATGATCCATTAGTTGATGATATGACCAAGTTCAATAAAGTTGATCCTAATAATTATACAATTATTTCTTCCAAAAATATTTTTGTTGAAAGCGCTAATTCCACTCAAACTTTTAAATACGAATTTACACCGGTGGATTTTACTGACCCTTGTACCCTGCCTAAATGCTTTGATTGTATTTACGAAGTATCGTTCAGTATCACCGATGAATGCGGTGTTGAACTCACTAAAACCAATTATCCGCCTAACTCCATAATATCCGCTGTAGTCGGCGCGCCAATTACTCAGGTAAATGTTGGTAATTGTGATAGTCCATCCTTACTTTTTGAACTGGATCCGCAGCCTATTAGCGTTGTTTTTCCAAGTATTGGAAATTATAAGGTGGTTAAAACTTTAAAAGTAAGTGATATTCCTGTTCAGCAATATATTGCCGAATATATAACAAACAATCCATGTGTAAAATCGTTGAACCAATTAATTACCG
>JANYBY010000255.1 GCA_025360565.1 Bacteroidota bacterium | reverse complement strand
GGAAACACATTGTATTTTACTTCCGATATGGAAGGCGGAAAAGGCGGCATGGATATTTACATGTGTAAAAAAGGAACGGATGGCGTGTGGGGAACTCCGGTTAACCTTGGCGATAAAGTAAATTCAGCGGGAACGGAAGCCTTTCCTTTCATCGCTGCAAATGATTTTTTATATTTTTCTTCAAATGGCCACGATGGATTAGGCGGCTTGGATATTTACGAAACAAAAATAAAAAATGATAAGGCAGGTAAAGTGTATAACATGGGCGAGCCCGTAAACAGCAAGGATGATGACTTTGGTATATTTTTAGGTGATGATAATAAAACGGGATTTGTAAGTTCTAACCGAAAAAATGGCGGCATGGATGATGATATTTATGATTTTCAGATCTTACGCGACGTAAAAAGAGGAAAGGAAATTATTATTGTAACAAAAGATAAAGACAGCGGCGAGCCATTGGCAAATACAGTGGTTAAATTAAAGGATGAGTTTATTACTACTAACGACAAAGGCGAATACCCAACAACTGTTGAAGAAGATGTGAGTTATAATTTAGTGGTGGAGAAAGAAAATTATTATAAACTCGAGGACAGTGTATCAACAAAAACTTCGCCCGACGAAACATTTACAAAAACATTGCTTTTGGAAAAAGACCCGAAGTTGGCGATACTTGCATTGGTAACAGATGCAAAAACAAATTTACCATTAGAGGGCGTAAAAATCACCATTAAAGAATTGCCGGCTAATACAGCGTTTGATACATACACAACGCTTGTTCAAGGCGATTACCGCAAACCTTTAAAAGGAAAAAAGATCGGCGATAAAATAAGTTACGCAATTGTTTTAGAAAAAGAAAAATACCTCACCAAAACACTTACGTTTATTTATGACGTTAAAAAACCGGGAGACATTAATGTAAACGAAAGTCTGGATCTGAAATTAGGCCAGGTTGCGGTTGGTATGGATCTTGCAAAAATGATAGACATTAAACCTATTTATTTTGACCTTGGAAAATTCAGTATCCGTAAAGACGCGGCCATTGAATTGGATAAGGTGGTAGCCGTAATGAGAGAATATCCTAATATGTATATACAATTAGGCGCACACACGGATTGCAGAGGCGCGGCAAAAGCAAACATGGCATTGTCTGACAAACGCGCGAAAGCTAGTGCGGCCTACATTGTAAAAGCAGGCATTAAAAAGGACAGGATAGTGGGCAAAGGTTTTGGCGAATCAAAATTATTGAACTTCTGTGCCTGTGAAGGAAAAGTAAAAACAAGCTGCAGTGAGGATGAGCACGCCAAAAATCGCAGGACAGAATTTATCATTACTAAGCTGAAGTAATTTTCTTGAACATTTCGTTAGGTTTAAACAGGTTCTTTATAAATTGCTGTAAAACGCCTTTGAAAATTCTCCGCTTTATATTTTCTCCGGTCTGGAAACTTTGGTTTGTACTTTGTTTTGTAATTCCTTTTTTATTTTTATTCCCGTTTTTCTTTTACGCGTTTAAAACAAAAAACCCCGATCTGGCTTTTAAATTAAAACGCGTGTGGACCCGCATCATTCACATTTGTTCGTTCATATATCCTTCCATAAAATACACATCTAAAAAATATAAATTACCAAGGCCCTGTGTTGTTGTTTCCAACCACACTTCATATTTAGATATTGTTTTAAGTACTTTATACGTGGATCATACAGCGGTATATTTAGCAAAGGCGGAATTATTAAAGATCCCTTTATTTAAATATTTTTTTGTGTATTTAGATATTCCGGTTGACAGGAAAAGTCGTACAGGATCGCACAAAGCATTTGTGGATGCGGGGAAAAAAATTGATCAGGGTTTAAGCGTGATCATTTACCCTGAGGGAACGATATCCGACAAAGGAAAATTACGCCCTTTTAAAAATGGCGCTTTTAAATTAGCCATTGAAAAACAAGTACCCATAGTGCCGGTAGTGAATTTAAATAACTGGTGGCTCCTTGAGAACGGTGGTTTTTTTAAGAGCAACGGTCGCCCGGGCATAGCGCATATTGTTGTTGGCGATGTGTTGGAAACTAAGGGTCTGACGGAAGAAAACATGGAGGAATTAAAACAGAAAGTTTATACATTTACACAAAACGAATTAGATAAATTTTATGGCAAACAAAATTGATAACAAAACAGTTGACGAGATTGCACACTTAGCGCGTTTAGAATTTAACGAAGAGTCTAAGATGGAAATTTTGAATGATCTTAACAGGATGTTGAGTTTTGTAGATAAATTAAATGAGTTGGATACAAGCAAAGAGGAGCCATTGATTTATATGACCAACGAAAAAAATGTTTTGCGCGAAGACGAACCTGAAGTTACACTTACTCAAAAAGAAGCCCTAAAAAATGCGCCCAAAAAGGATAGTGATTATTTTAAGGCACCTAAGGTGATTGATCAGTCGAGTTAGTTTACTAACCACGGAGACACAGAGCTCACGGAGATTAATAATTTTAGCTGTTAGTATACAAAGATAGTCAGGTCGAGCGGATCCTGATAGCAATTGGGGAGAGATGCGAGACCAATTTTTTCACCCAAATAATCTTTGAAATAAAAAACGCTTAACCCTGAGAAACCTTTCCTCTTAATTTTCTCCAAAGGCTGGCAATTTGTTTTCTGAAAATGAAAGCGATCATTAAATAAGGTACAGCCATTAAATAAAGAATACCCGTATTTAAAGTGCGAAAAGGGGAATTGGGATTGTTTTTTAAAGAACTTTCGGCAGCCTGTTTACACATGGCGCATTGCGCGGTAAGATCTGTTTGTAAGCAAACAAAAAACATGGCCAACAAAACAACTAACAAATATTTTCCCTTAAAATTCACCTTATAAATTTACGGTATTTTACGATTGGCCTGGTGTTAAAGGGAGGATTTTAACGAAAAAGAAGGCGAAATTTGGCTTAGGGATGCGGAAGGTTTAGCTCTTTTGACCGCCTTCTTCGGCGGGCAAAAAGCCGTAGCGAAGCGAAGCCTGAAGTAGCCCGGGCCGCAGGCAAGCCCCTTAAAATGGCGTAATAAATTGGTGTATTGGATTTGGAAAGTAAGTGCATTAACAACACAAACACAATATAAACTCTGTGTTCCTCCGTATCTTCGTGTTCTCTGTGGTTAGGATCACTTGGTAACAAAAACAAAAACGTCTTCGTTGTCGCGTTTCATCAGGTATTTTTCGCGGGCAAAGGTCTCAAGGCTTTTTTTGTTGGTTTGCAACTCGTTTAACCAAACCTTATTGCTTTGAATCTCGGAGATATAGTAATCACGCTCCTTTTCGAGCTTTTTGCATTTTTGAATTAAGTCCCACTGTGTAAAAACATCGTTCTTGTCAAAACACAATAACCACGCTATTATGGCCAAACTCGTTAAAAAATACTTATTCTTTAAAATTTTAAGTAAAAACATTTTATCTTAGAGTTTTAATGGTTTGTTATTGCTTAAAATTAATAAAATGAAAAGACTAAAAAATACAATTAACAGTAAGGTTATTAAACTGCTGTTGTTAGTTTCGCTCATTTTAGGGCTTTCTTTTCAAAACGAACCCGATGCCTTTAAGAATTCGCAAATAAAGTACAAAAATGTTAAAACCGCTTATGCCAACAAATGGGAGAATTTGCAAAAACTATTAAAGGAAAAAGGGATTGAAAATAAAAACTTTGAGATCCACCTACGAAGCTTTAAAAGCGAAAAGCAATTAGAGATCTGGTGCCGCAATAAAGGCGATGCTAAATTTGTACTTTTAAAAACCATGGATATTTGCGCCTCGAGCGGAGGCCTTGGTCCAAAACGTAAAGAGGGCGACGGCCAAGTGCCAGAAGGATTTTACGAAGTGTCGTGGTTTAACCCCATGAGTGATTATCATTTAGGATTAAAAATAAATTACCCGAACGCGAGCGACAGAATAAATGCAACCGGTAGGCCCGGCGGAGACATTATGATTCACGGCAATTGCGTTACCATAGGCTGTATACCTTTGCAGGATTCGCCAATTGAAGAATTATATGTGCTCTGTGTGGAAGCGAAAAATAAAAAGAACGATGTGGGTGTGAGTATTTTTCCTTGTAGATTAACAAAACAGAATTTGGACGTTTTAAGCAAAAGCCCTAATGCTGAAAAAATAAAATTCTGGACCACCTTAAAAACGGCGTACGACTATTTTGAAACCAATAAAACATTACCAAAAATTAAAGTGAATAAAAACGGTGATTACGAGGTGGGGAGTTAAAGAACGGAGGCAAGAGGCAGGACTTAAGGAAGGCAAGACGAGAAGCTGAGGGAGAGGTAGGAATCAGGAGACAAGACATAAGGGATGCATGACCGGGACGTATAGAAATTGGAAGTAGAAGATAACCAAAAGCGAACGGTCATTCCGATCCGTCGGGACGGAGAGGAATTTATGAGGTGAAGTAAACAAAAATTGAAAAAAAAACTGACATACTTATTTTTATTTTTTTGCGGAATAATTTTATTAGCGTGCAAGGGTGGGGAAGAGGACACGCTCTCCGTACCCGATAATGTATTAAGCGAAGAAAAGTATATTAAATTATTGGTTGATTTTTCGTTAGCGGAAAGCGCCGGAAATTTGAATGTAAAAAATTTGTCGGGATTAAAATTTGATTCGGCTTACGCGTTTAATCCGCTAAAAGAAAATAATGTAAGTCAAGCCCAATACGATACTACTGTAGCTTTTTACAGCAAACATCCTAAACAGTATAAAAAAATATTTGAAGAAGTGCTAACAGCATTAAGTAAAATGCAGGCTACGCGTAACGCGGTTAAAAAAGATACCGTTGCAAAAAAAGATTCTACCTTAACAATTAAAAAAGATTCACTTCTTAAAAAAGAAATAGCACTTAAAAAAGACACGCTTTCGAAAAAGCCGAAAACCGTAAAGCCGAAAAAGAAGAAACGGAAAAAGAAAGCGCGATAAACCGGCAAGGTTTTGCCTGTGTTTTAATAAAACCTTTCAGGTCATTATCGCCTTACTCCACCGTTACGCTCTTCGCCAAGTTCCTTGGCTGGTCTACCCTTCGATAAACTCAGGGTCGATCTATTCAACAGTCACACTCTTTGCTAAGTTTCTCGGTTGATCGACATTACAGCCGCGCATAACAGCTATGTGGTAAGAAAGTAATTGTAAAGGAACCACCGCAATTAAGGGCACAAGCAATTCGTCGGTCTCAGGAATTTCAATACAAATATCGGCAAGCTCTTTTACTTCTTTATCGCCCGAGGTTACAACCGCAATAATTTTTCCTTTTCGGGCTTTTACTTCTTGTATGTTGCTCACCACTTTTTCGTAGTTAGCGCCTTTGGTGGCAATAACAAACACCGGCATTTCTTCATCTATCAAGGCAATGGGGCCGTGTTTCATTTCCGCCGCGGGATAACCTTCGGCGTGTATATAAGAGATCTCTTTTAATTTTAAAGCGCCTTCCAACGCAACCGGGAAAGATACTCCGCGGCCAAGATATAAGGCGTTGGTTGAGTCTTTATACGTGTAAGCAATTTCTTTAAGTTTATCATTTAATTTTAAAACTTCTTCAATTTTTGTTGGCACTGCTTCAACTTCATACAACAATTGTCTGAATCTGCTTTCGGATAAAGTACCGCGCACCTTTGCCATTTCTAAAGCCATTAAAGTAAGCACCGTTACTTGTGCTGTAAATGCTTTTGTGGATGCCACGCCAATTTCGGGTCCGGCATGCGTATAACTTCCGCCATCTGTAGCACGCGCAATGGATGAGCCTACTACATTACAAATGCCTAATACGGTTGCGCCTTTTGATTTTGCCATAGCAATTGCCGCCAATGTATCAGCAGTTTCGCCGCTTTGCGAAATAGCAATAACAATATCTTCGGCGTAAATAATAGGGTTTCTGTATCTGAATTCCGACGCGTATTCAACTTCAACCGGAATGCGCGCTAACTCTTCAAATAAATATTCGGCCACCAAACCCGCATGCCATGAGGTACCGCAGGCAACAAAAATAATGCGTTTTGCTTTTTCAAATTTTTTAATGTGGTCTTCAACCCCGCCTAATTTTATTTCTCCTTTGGCAGGATTTAATCTTCCGCGCATACTATCCAACACCGAACGGGGCTGCTCGTAAATTTCCTTTAACATAAAATGCGCGTAGCCGCCTTTTTCGATCGACTCCAGCTCAATGGTTAATTTTTGAACATAAGGAGTGATCTCTTTATCCTTTAAATTTTTAATTTTTAATTTTTCTCCTCTTCGTAAAATAGCAACTTCTTCTTCTTCCAGGTAAACCACATTTTTGGTATACTCAACAATTGGCGAAGCATCACTCGCGATAAAATAATCATCATCGCCAATACCAATTACCATTGGGCTTCCTTTTTTTGCTGCCACTAAAACATCCGGATCGTTTTTATCCATCACCACAATGGCATAAGCGCCAATTACCTGATTTAGCGCGGCAATAACGGCAACGCTTAATTTACATTTTTCGTGGATCTGTATATCTTCAATTAAATGCGCCAACACTTCGGTGTCTGTTTGTGATAAGAACTGATGCCCGCGTTTTATTAATCCTTCTTTTATAGAAGAATAATTTTCGATAATACCGTTGTGAATTAAAACTAAATTTTTTGTTTGAGAATAATGCGGGTGCGAGTTAACATCGTTTGGTTCGCCGTGCGTAGCCCAGCGTGTATGGCCAATACCAATGGTGCCCTCCTTTTCAAGATCTTTGGAAAACTCAATTAACTCGGTTACTTTACCCTTACGCTTAAAAACATTTAAGTCGCCTTTGGCGTTAATTAATGCAATACCCGCACTGTCGTAACCGCGGTATTCTAAACGTTGTAATCCTTTTATAATTATGGGGTAAGCCTGGCGCTTACCGATATATCCTACTATGCCACACATTTGATGTTAGAGATTTTAGAATTTAAATTTATTTTTTATCCATTAAATATACAAAATTTTAACCGATCATTTGTAAAAAACTTATCTCTTTGGGCGTTAAAAAACGGTATTTACCGCGGGGCAGATCTTTTTTAGTTAAGCCCGCAAACGTTACCCTATCTAACCTTAAGACTTCATAATCCAAATGTTCAAAAATTCTTCTGATAATACGGTTACGCCCGCTGTGGATCTCGATCCCAATTTCCTTTTTACCTTCGCCCACAAAAGCAAGATCATCTGCATTTACCATTCCGTCTTCCAATTCAACACCTTCGGTAATTGCTTTAAAATCTTCAGGCCTTAAACCTTTATTTAAACTTACGTGATATACTTTTTTTATTTCGTGTTTTGGATGCGTTAATTTTTTAGTGAGTTCGCCATCGTTGGTAAACAACAATAATCCTGTTGTATTTCTGTCCAAGCGCCCAACGGGATAAACGCGTTCTCTGCAAGCGCCCGCTATCAATTCCATTACAGTTTTTCTTTCCTGCGGATCATCAACCGTTGTAATATAATCTTTTGGTTTGTTGAGCAGCAAATATACTTTGCGTTCGCTCTTTACAGCTGCATCGCCATAAGTAACTGTATCGCCCGGTTTTATTTTATAACCCATTTCGGTAATGGGCACACCATTCACTTTTACCACACCGCTTTTTATCAAGGTATCCGCTTCCCTGCGAGAGGCTATGCCCGCGTTTGAAAGGTATTTATTTAAACGGATCAAGCCGTCGGCATTTACGGGAGTACTTTTAGTAGCGGCACTTTTTTTTGCGCTGCGTTTATCAAATCTTTTCTTTTCGCCCGAAACAAATTCTTTTTTGTATCCGCCCGAAAAACTTTTTCCTTCTTCAAACTCATCGTGCTTTACGCGTTTTGTTTCCGTGTAAGACGCATCATCATCTTTTTTAAAAGGCTTGCGTTTAAAATCGTCGCCCTCTTTTTCTTTAAATTTATCGTTACGCTTAAAAGAGGGTTTATCTTTATCATAAGGCCTGTAAGCGGTTTTTTTCTCAGCGGAATCTTCTTTCGGAAATTTATTTTTACGGTATTCTTTATTTTGAGTAAAAGAGCGTTTTTCTTTATAGCTTAATTTTTTAGGTTCCGCATCCTCATTTTTTTTCGGCCCGTCTTTTCTTGGGCCAAAACGTGGTTTATGGTCACCGTCTTTTTTATAACCGAACGGTTTTTTTTCGTAGCTGCTTTTTTCTTTCGAAAACCGATCTTTACCAAAAGGGCGTTTTTCTTTATTTTCAGAATCGCTTTTATTGAATTTATCTTTTGTAAAGCGGGGTTTTGAGGAGTAACTATCCTTTTCTGAACTTTCAGATGACTCGTTATTCTTTTTATAGGAACCTGGTTTTGCCCTAAAGGCCGGCTTTTTTTTATCGGAAAAAGCGCGGGTGGGCTTATTGAATTTACGCATGTTGCGAAGGTACGTTATTTAACCGTTGGGTAAAAAGCTCCCTCCAAATGTTTTAAAGTTAATTTGTTATTAATTTGTAAAACGGCAATGATGTCGAATCGGGCTTCTTTTTCGATCATACCCTCCTGCAAATACCTGTCGGCAGCCGTGATCAGGAATTTTTGTTTTTTTCTTGTCACAAACATTTCGGGGTCTCCAAAGGCATCATTTGTACGCGATTTTACCTCAAAAAAAACGATAAAATCGTCGTTTTCCCCAATAATATCTATCTCAAGCTTCTTATAGCGCCAATTGGTTGCCAGTATCTTGTACCCCTTTTTTTTAAGGAAAGTTTGGGCCAATTCCTCCCCCAGCTTTCCAAAATTTTGTGAATTATTTTTCATATAGTTACACTAAAATACATATATTAGTACTCTTAATTTAAGCAAAAATGAAAAATTTTTTATTATTTATTGCGGCGGGAGCATCTTTTATAAATGTAAGCGCGCAAAGTTTTAACGGCACCATTGATTTTAAATATGCTACTGTTAAAGACACCACCAACAATGTTTATATTGTAAAAGACAAAATAATTAAGCTTGACCAATTCGGTAAAAAATCGGGACTTGTTGAAGGCAGTTTTATTTTTGATCTAAGTGCTGGTGCCATTAAATTTGTGAACCCAAAACGTAAAGTTTGGGGTGAGCACAAAAGCGAAACGCCGGCTTTAATTAAAGGTAAATGCGAAATAATAAAAGGAACCGCTTCAAAAACATTTGCGGGTGTAAAATGCACCGACTACACGGTTAAAAATACTGAAGAAAATACCACCATTACATATTGGATCACCTCAGATAAATACGATTTTTTTATGCCCGTTTTAAAACTTTGGAACCGTAAGGATAAACAAAGCGTGTATTTTAATCAGATCACCGGTTTAGCCGAAGGGTCGATGCCGCTCATGAGCGAAGAAAAACAAATAACTGATGGAAAATCAATCACAAAACTAGAAGTAGTTAAGATCACTAAAAAAATTCCTGACGATGCAAGTTTAGCTGTGCCGGCGGAGTTTACTAAGTTTGATAAGTAAAAAAGATATATACTAATTTAAAAGCCGTTCCATTTTAAAGGGACGGCTTTTTTGTTTTAAGACATGAAGCTCGTTTTAATTTTCTTCGTTGCGTTTAACCCCGAATAAATTATTCAAAATCCCTGTAATTACCGAAAGAATGAGACTAAATAAAAGTGCGGTCCAAAATCCGCTCACATGAAAATCACTCACCATTTTGCCGGCCAATAAAATAATTATAGCGTTTATTACCAGCAGAAAAAATCCTAAAGTAAAAATGGTTATGGGTATTGTAAGAATGGTGAGTATGGGTTTTACAATGGCATTTAAAAAAGCCAAAACAATGGCCACCAATATGGAGCTTAAATAACTATCGATGGTTATGCCGGGCGCAATTTTTGAAACCAGAAAAACCGCAAGAGCCGAGACCAGTATTTTAGCGATGAAGTTCATTTTATTTCGTTTTACTAACCACGCACCTGCCTGCCTGCAAGGCAGGGACACAGAGAACGCAAAGTTTCACGGAGTTTTTTTTAGTATCCTTTTATATTTATCAATCGAATTAAGATCTCTGTGTTTCTTAGTGCACTCTTTGCCTCCGTGGTTAGCCTTAAGTTTTTTGTTTTTTCTTTTTAGCCGCGGGGAATAAAATATTATTTAAAATTAAACGGTAGCCCGGTGAATTAGGATGCAACGAAAGATCCGTTGGTGGCTCTTCAACACGGTGCTGATAATCTTCCGGATCATGGCCTCCATAAAAGGTCCAGGTGCCTTTACCGTGGTCACCGTGAATATAGCGGGCTTCGCCAAAGGCTTTAGCTTCGCCAAGGATGAGCACATTTTTTTTAATGTATTTTTTATCGAACGCAACTGTTTGTCCCCAAAAACCATTAATGGTGCTTGTGTGATTTTGGCAAAGCATGGTTGGAACGGGATCCCACTTGGCCGAAAATTCGAAGAGCGTGAACAGATCTGTTTTTTGCGTCATGCCATATTGAGGCCGGGTTAAATAGGTATCAATGTTAGAATATTCATATTCCATCGGGTTCATACTTAATTTATAATTTTCAAAAGCAAAACTTTTAGTGTAATCTAATTTTGTGTTAGCGGTTTTGTCCATTGGATCGTGATCGAACATGCTTTCGCAAATATCAATGCCTTCGGCGGCAAGGGCAATATCGTAACTATCGGTAGCGCTGCACATGGCAAATAAAAAGCCGCCGCCAAAAACAAAATCTTTTATTTTTTTTGCGGAATGCAATTTCATTAAAGAAGTTTTAGTAAAGCCTAATTTTTTTGCCATGGCTTCATTTTCTTTCACTTCAGCTTGGTACCAGGCGGCATTGTTGAACTGGCCATAAAATTTTCCGTATTGCCCGGTAAAATCTTCGTGATGTAAGTGCAGCCAATCGTAATCTTTTAATTTATCTAAATACACTTCTTCATCGTAGATCATGTCGTATGGAATTTCGGCATACTTTAAAACCAATGTTACCGCGTCATCCCAGGGTTGTTTACCTTTTGGCGTGTACACCGCAATTTTTGGCGCTTTTTCTAATTTAATAGCGTCCATGTTCACTTCGGGGTTTGCTATTTCGGCTAAAATAGAATTTTTTTGAGCATCCGAAATTGTTTCGTAGCTAATGCCGCGGGTAACACATTCGTTAGAAACCGGTTTTGCATTTGGAATTAAAAAACTGCCTCCGCGGTAATTGGTGAGCCAGTGAATTTCCAACTCTCCCTTCAAAGCCCAATACGCAAGTCCGTAGGCTTTTAAATGATTTTTTTGCGAATCATCCATCGGAATAAGAACATATGAGCAGAATACCGGAGCAGAAAGCAACAGACAGAATACTATTAAAAAAACTCTCTTCATTATCACATCTAAATTAACGTTTTTACATCAGAAAAGTAACAGTTTATTTGGGAAAAAAGGTTAAAATAGCTTAACCACAATGGTCACAAAGGATTACACTACGGGCACGATAAAACTTAGTGTGCTTTGCACCTTCTTTGCGCTCTTTGCGGTTAAATCGGGGACTTAAAACCTCTTCAATTCTATCCTAAAAGTAGTGCCTTTACTTTGTTCGCTGCTTAAAACAAAAATTTTGCCTTCGTGATAATTTTCTATAATGCGTTTACACAAACTCAGGCCAAGGCCCCAGCCTCTTTGTTTAGTGGTAAAGCCGGGCTCAAACACGGTTTTGAATTTTGATTTTGAAATACCTTTGCCTGTATCTTTTATATCAATAAATAAAGCTTCGGGTACATCGCTTAATGTTACGGTAATTTCTCCTTTGCCGTCCATGGAGTCCACAGCGTTCTTACAAATATTCTCAATTACCCATTCAAATAAGGGAACGCAGAGTTGCGCCTGAATAACATCTTTTGGAAGATGGATATGGAACGCGACATTTTTAGACGTTCGGTTCTTTAAATATTCAATAGAGTTTGTTAATGCCTGATTTACATTTTCGGGCACTAAGGCGGGTTGCGAGCCAATTTTACTGAAACGATCGGTAATTGTATTTAAACGTTTTACGTCGCGCTGCATTTCTTCCACAATTTTTTCATCAACACCGAGCTCCAATAAATGTTCGTTCCACGCCATTAACGAAGATAAAGGAGTGCCCAGCTGATGCGCGGTTTCTTTGCTCATGCCCACCCACACCTGATCTTGTTCGGCCTTGCGCGCAGTACTGAATAAAATATATGCGATCAATAAAAATAAACCGATGACGCCAAATTGAACATAAGGATACAAACGTAATTTTGTCAATATTTCGGACTCGGCATAAAAAATATAATTAAATTCTCCTTCACGCAAAACAATTTCAATGGGATCGTTTTGCTGCGCTAAATAGTCTAATTTGTTTTGTAATTTTTCGGGTGTATCAATTTCTTTTACGTCTATCTTATCGTTTTTTTCCACCACTTTTGTTTTGCTTGCATCGGTGTAAATAACAGGTACCGCGGCCGAGTTAACGGCCACCTCATTCATAAATGATTTGGTTAAACTGTCGAACACCATTTGTATATCGGTAAAAACTTTACTGTCCTTATGATACAGATACAGATTTTTACTTTTATAATAATTTATTACAACCGGGGGATAAGCATGGCGCATAATATTTAATTGTTGCCTTAAATAAACGGTATCTTTTAGTCTTGTGGAATCTAAATTACGAGACTGTGTGTTCTTTGTAATTTCGTTCTTTTCGTTGGTAAGAATAACGGGTACACTTGTGTTATCTTCCAGCACTTTTAAAACAAAATTTACGTCAGCCAAATCGGTGCTGAGCTGTCGTGTGGCCTCGGCGTACAATTCGGCTTTTTTACGTTCTTCGGATTTTATTTTTTCGAAAAGTTCGTTGGTAAATTTAACAAGGTTGGCTTTTTTTTGAACGGCCTTTGCCCACAACTTAATTTTTTGTTTTTCTTCTTTGCGAATATCGTCCACCAAATTTTTGGTGTAAAGAATAGAAGCGATCACAATTAAAAAAGCCACTGCTGCCAGCACCAATTTCCAACGTTGTTTTTGTGTGTAGATATTCACTGTTAAATTTGTTGGATAAAGATAATTATATTCTTGATATGCCGCAGTACCGATGGCCTATCGGGATCGCGGATTTTAATTTGTTCAGCTAAACAAAACATGTATCTGTGTAATCAGTGCTCCCGATAGCTATCGGGAACGCGG
>JANYBY010000246.1 GCA_025360565.1 Bacteroidota bacterium | reverse complement strand
ACCATCCATACACCGCTCGTGGTTGCTTCTTTTGAAGAAGGGATTATTAATATTAGCGGAAAAATAATTCCCGAAAATCCGGATGAGTTCTTTAATCAGCTCGAGATCTTAACCAACATGAGCTTATCTCATAATAAAAATAAAGTTTTGACTTTGGATATTCGTCTGGATTATTTTAATACCACCTCCTCTAAAATGCTGGCGCGTTATCTTAAATCTATCATTCGTGATGACCTCAAAATAAACTGGCATTACGAAAAAGGAGATGACTCTATTCGCGAAGCGGGTGAGGATTACGCAGTGTTGCTTAATTTCCCTTTCAATATAATTGAGATGGAGAATTAACAGGCCTCTAAAATTTAATTTTCCTTACTTTTCGTCAATTCTCTCAACGTGCTTTACTCCCTTAACCTTTGTGAGCTTATCAATTAAATGGCTCAGGTGTTTTGTATCGTGAACATACACCATTACAGTTCCTTCAAACATTCCATCTTCTGTATCAAAATTAATGGCTCGCATATTTACGTTATTCTCGTTCGAAATAACTTTTGTAATATTATTCACAATTCCTAATTCATCTGTACCGGTAATTTTAATTCCCGCTAAGAACGAGATCAACTGGTCGTTCGTCCATTTTGCTTTTACAACCCGATACGCATAGTTAGAGAGTAGCTTTATGGCATTAGGGCAATTTACCCTGTGAATTTTTATTCCTTCGCTCACGGTTATAAATCCAAATACATCGTCGCCCGGAATAGGATTACAACACGGCGATAATTTATAATCCAGTTTTTGCATGTCGTCGCCAATCACCAGCATATTGGTGCTTCCTCTGGCGTTTGTAACCAACTGCTCCAATTTTGAGGCCTCGGATTTTTTATGCGCTTTTACCGGCGGGCTTTCTTTAAATTTAATGAACGCTTTTATTTCTTTTACATCTACATTTCCCAATGCGGCACGGTAAAACAATTCGAGTGATGAGGGTAGTTTTAAATAATTGCAAAAATCATTCACGTTCTGTAACGTAAAATCCAATTTATTTTTATAAAATTTCTTTTCAAGGATCTCGCGCCCGTCTCCGGCTACTTTTTTGCGCTGCTCTTTTAAATTACTTTTTATTTTAGATTTTGCCTTGGCTGTGATCACATATTTTAACCAATCGTCTTTTGGCGTTTGCTTGTTGCTCGTTAAAATTTCAATCTGATCGCCGCTTTTAATTTCATAACTTAAGGGTACTAATTTGTGATTTACTTTTGCGCCAATACAATGCTCTCCAACTTTGGTATGGATCTCAAATGCAAAGTCAAGCGCGGTAGCGCCAATTGGCAGCGTTTTCATATCGCCCTTTGGCGTGAACGCGAAAAGCTCATCGCTAAATAAATTTAATTTAAAATCGTCAATAAATTCCAGCGCGTTTGGATCGGGATTTTCCAACATTTCTTTTATCTTATGCAGCCAACTCTCTAACTTACTTTCTTTATCGGCTGCACTCTCTTTGTATTTCCAATGCGCGGCATATCCGTTTTCGGCAAGGTCATCCATCCTAACGGTTCGTATCTGTACCTCCACCCACTTTCCTTCGGGGCCCATAACGGTTGTGTGCAAACTTTCATAACCATTGCTTTTTGGTGTACTGATCCAATCCCTTAACCTATCAGGGCTCGGATGATAAAAATCGGTAATGATCGAATACACTTTCCAGCAATCCGATTTTTCCTGGTCTAACGGAGAATCAATCACGATACGAATAGCAAACAGATCATAAATTTCATCAAAGGAAACGTGTTTACTTTTTATTTTATTATAAATACTGAAAATAGATTTAGGTCTGCCAAAAATTTTAAAACTAAATCCCTGTTCAACTAAAATTTCTTTTAACGGTTCAATAAATTTTTGAATGAACCGTTTTCGTTCAGGTTCACTTTCTTTTAATTTAACCGCTATTTCATAAAACGCATCGGTATCGGTATATTTTAAGGAAAGGTCCTCTAATTCGGTTTTAATAGTATTTAATCCTAGGCGATGAGCAAGGGGCGCGTATAAAAAAAGTGTTTCGCTTGCGATCTTCATTTGCTTATCTCGTTTCATGTGCTCAAGTGTACGCATGTTATGAAGCCTATCCGCTAATTTTATTAAAATTACACGCACGTCTTCGCTCATGGTGAGCAGCACTTTCCTGAAATTTTCCGCCTGAATAGAAGAGGTGTTATCAATAACCCCCGAGATCTTTGTGAGCCCGTTAATGATCTGCGAAACTTTTTCGCCAAATAACCCCTTTACATCCTCAAGCGTTAAATCGGTATCTTCAACCGTATCGTGTAAAAGCGCGCAAACAATTCCCGTTGCGCCCAATCCAATTTCTTCGGCACAAATTTGAGCAACAGCAATTGGATGATAAATATATGGCTCGCCGCTTTTGCGCCGCATTTCTTTATGCGCTTCAACGGCAACTTCAAATGCTTTACGAATTTTTTCCTTGTCCCCTTTTTCAAGACGCCGTTTACAGGCTTTGATCAGAAGTTTGTAACGATGTAAAATTTCTTTGCGTTCGGCTGCTACATCAATTTTCATATCAGGGCTTATAGTATCCAATTGTGATGATGAAGTTACGGTTTTTATGTAATATTTGAAAATGGAATCTTGTAAAGAAACCTTAAAACAATTTTTGATAGGTTCCGCAAACCTTTGCTTCATGCTCCAAAAGCCACTGTTTACGCCATAGTTCGCCGGCATAGCCCGTTAAACTGCCATTGGTGCCAATTACGCGGTGACAAGGGATAACAATAGCAAAAGGGTTTTTGCCGTTAGCCGAAGCAGCCGCACGAATACATTTTTCGTCTCCTAATTGTTTAGCCAGAGTTAAATAAGAAACGGTTTTCCCGAAGTTAATAGTGCCCAATTCTATCCATACTTTTTTTTGAAATTCGGTTCCTTCCATCTTAAGAGGCAGATCAAATTCTTTTAATGTTCCTTCAAAATATCTTTTTAATTGTTCCTGCGCCTCTTTTATCAGCACAGTTTTATTTTCGGGCTCATTTTTCTTTGCCGCTCCTTCTTTCATAAAATGAAAAGCGTAAATACTTTTACTAGTATATCTTATTTCAATTTCTCCTAGAGGAGATAAAAAATACGTACAAAATAATTCTTCCATTTTACAATCTGCCTTTCACAATCTCTTCTACCACAAGAGGATCAAGCAAAGTAGAAACATCGCCTAAATTTTTTGTTTCGCCTTCCGCTACTTTTCGTAAGATCCTTCGCATGATCTTTCCGCTGCGCGTTTTGGGCAAGCCACTTACAATTTGAATTTTATCAGGCCGGGCAATGGGACCAATAATTTTATTTACACAATTTAAAATTTCTTTACGTAATTCGTCTTGCGATTTGGTTGTTTTTGGAACGATGCAGTAAGCATAAATTCCCTGTCCCTTTATATCATGCGGATAGCCTACTACAGCAGATTCCACCACATCCGCGTGTTCATTGATGGCACTCTCTACTTCCGCTGTCCCGATCCTGTGACCGCTCACATTTATTACATCATCCACTCTTCCTGTAATTCTATAATATCCCTCTTCATCACGCTTACATCCATCACCGGTAAAATATAAATTGTGATATGTTGCAAAATAAGTTTGTCGGCATCTTTCGTGATCACCATAAGTTGTTCGTATAATTGATGGCCAAGGGAATTTAATGCATAAATTTCCTTCTACTCCGTTTCCTTCTATCAATTTTCCTTTATCATCAACCAACACAGGTTGCACTCCCGGTAAAGGCAATGTTGCAAAACTTGGTTTTGTTTTTGTAATGTTTGCCAGCGGCGAAATTAAAATACCGCCGGTTTCGGTTTGCCACCAAGTGTCAACGATGGGACATTTTTCTTTGCCGATATTTTTATGATACCATTGCCAGGCTTCTTCATTAATTGGTTCGCCAACACTGCCCAGCACTTTTAACGAAGATAAATTATAAGGTTTTACAAAATCCAAACCGGCCGCTTCAAGTGAACGGATAGCGGTTGGCGCGGTATAAAAAATATTTACCTTCAATTTATCCACGATGTTCCAAAATCGTCCCGCATCCGGATAACTCGGAATGCCTTCAAAAATAACAGACGAAGCGCCGGCAAGCAGCGGACCGTAAGTAATGTATGAGTGCCCGGTGATCCATCCTACATCTGCAGTACACCAATATATTTGTTCGGGTTCGTATTGAAAAACATTTATAAAACTGTAACAACAATAAACCATGTAACCGCCACAACTGTGCACAACGCCCTTTGGTTTTCCGGTACTGCCCGAAGTATATAAAATAAATAAAGGGTCTTCGCTATCCATTATTTCCGGTTCGCATTCTGACCGCTGTTTATTTATTTCTATATCCCACTCCAGATCGCGGTTGCTTTGCATGTTTACTTTTTCGCCGGTGCGCTTAAATACAAGTACTTTTTCAACCGAGGGGCAATCCTTTAAAGCCTCATCAACTGTGGCTTTCATGGGTATTTGTTTGTTTCCGCGGTAAGCCCCATCGCTTGTTAAAACTACTTTGCAGCTGCTGTCGTTAATTCTGTCACGAATAGATTGTGCGCTGAAACCACCAAACACAACTGAATGAACCGCCCCAATTCGTGCGCATGCCAAAAGTGAATACACGGCTTCGGGAATCATAGGTAAATAAATACAAACCCGGTCACCTTTTGTTACACCAAAAGATCTTAATACGTTTGCCAATTTACAAACCTCATCGTGTAGTTCTTGGTAGGTGATTTTTTTTACCGGTCGCCCAATTTCATTTTCTTCAAAATAAAAAGCAATATCGTTTGCTTTTGCGGGCAAATGCCTGTCGATACAATTTTCGGTAATATTTAATTTACCGTTTATGAACCAGTTTATTTTCGGTTCAGTAAAATTCCAATCCAATACTTTATCCCACTTTTTACGCCAAACAAAATTTTCGGCGATCTTTGCCCAAAAGTTTTCGGGTTCTTTTATACTAAGCTCATAGGCATTTTTGTACTCTTCAAAAGATCTTATTTGCATGTTAAATCTGTTCTTAAACCGTTAAAACATCCTTTTTGTGCCCAACATTGTTCTTTAAACCCTTATTGGCAGGGCAAGTAAAGGTAAAAATTTTGTCCACAATTACATTGTTAAAAAGCTAATGAAAATGCCGTTCAACCATGAAAAATTGAAGTTAACTTTAAACATGATTAAAAAATATTTTATCCTGTATATAGCCATGGCCGCGTTTGCGTTTGCCTGCGTGCCTGCCCGTAAGCTTGAAGAAACACAAACTAAACTTAAAAGTTGTGAAACAGAGCTGGCCGACATTAAAAAAAGTTCAAGAGAAAACGAGGCTAAACTGGCCGAGTTAAAGGAACAAATGGTTAAGTTTGAAAAAGAAAACACAGGCTTAAAAAGAGATACTTCCATTATTGGAAGCAATTACAGAAACCTTACTTCCAAATACGATAAACTGGATCAATTAAATCAGTCGTTATTGGATCGTTACAATAAATTATTGACAGGAAGCAATAATGACAATACTAAACTGAGTGGAGACCTGCAGGCGACAAAAGAATCGCTTCTTAAAAAAGAAGACGAATTAAAAGTATTAGAGGCAAAACTCAATAAACAAAAAGCAGACCTGGATGATGTAAGCGGTAAGTTAGCGCAAAGAGAAGCACGTGTAAATGAGTTGGAAGACATCTTAAAGAAAAAAGACCAGGCAGCAGCCGACCTAAAGAAAAAATTAAGCGATGCGTTGTTAGGTTTTGAAAATAAAGGATTGACCATTACACAAAAAAACGGAAAAGTGTATGTAAGTATGGATGAAAGCCTGTTGTTTGCCAGCGGAAAAACAAATGTTGAAGCGAGGGGTACTGAAGCTTTAAAAAATGTAGCAAAAGTTTTAGAGGCGAATGTGGATATTAATGTAATGGTAGAAGGCCATACAGACGATGTGCCTATGAAGGGTGCGGGGGAAATAAAAGATAATTGGGACTTAAGTGTTATGCGTGCCACTTCGGTAACAAAAATAATGTTGGGCAGCGCTAAAATTGATGCGCAGAGAATTACCTCAGCCGGCAGGGGAGAATTTTTTCCGCTTGACAACGGCAAAACTCCTGAGGCCCGTAAGAAAAATAGAAGGACAGAGATTATTCTCACACCAAAACTGGATGAATTATTAAAAGTTTTAGGAACCAACTAAACAAAACGTTTTTTAGAAAAAAAAATATGGGATTTGTATCAGAATTTAAGGCTTTTGCCATGAAAGGAAATTTGGTTGACATGGCAATTGCTTTTGTAATGGGCGGTGCGTTTGGCAAAGTGGTTACTGCCTTTGTAGAAAAAATGTTTGCTCCAGTGATAGGACTTTTAATGGGAGGCATTGACCTGAATAAAAAACATCTGGTTATTAAAGATGCGGTGGTGGAAGTAAAGGATGCCGGCGGAAATATTACAACTCCTGGCACTGCAGCCGTTTCTATTGAGTGGGGACAATTCGCAACGTCAATAATAGATTTTATTTTGGTGGCCTTTGTAATGTTTATTATTATTAAATTATTT
>JANYBY010000222.1 GCA_025360565.1 Bacteroidota bacterium | reverse complement strand
GGCACTGATGATCTGATTCTTCATGTCATTGTTCCAAAGGCCCATGTTCACCAAGTCGCGCAACAGGTATTTGTTTACGATAACAAACTCACCGCTTAATACACGGCGGGTGTAAATGTTTGAAGTGTATGGCTCAAAACATTCGTTGTTACCTAAAATTTGCGAGGTGCTTGCGGTTGGCATTGGAGCTAACAATAAACTGTTACGCACACCGTATTTTAAAATTTCTTCGCGCAATGTATCCCACTCCCAACGTGTGCTAGGCGTTACATTCCACATATCGTGCTGAAACACGCCTTGTGATATTGGCGAACCCGGATACGATTCGTAATGGCCTTCCAGTTTTGCAAGATCTTTACTTGCTGTTAATGCAGCATAATAAATAGTTTCAAAAATTTCTGAATTTAATTTTTTTGCTTCTTCGCTTTCAAAAGGGTAACGCAATAAAATAAACGCGTCGGCCAACCCTTGCACTCCTAAACCAATTGGGCGGTGACGCATGTTTGAATTGCGCGCTTCAGGAATAGGATAATAATTACGATCAATTATTTTATTTAAATTTTTTGTAGCTACGTACGTAATTTCAAATAAACGGTTGTGATCAAAAGTGCCTGTTTTCTCATCCACAAAGCGCGGTAAGGCAATGGATGCTAAATTACAAACCGCAACTTCATCTTTACTGGTGTACTCAATAATTTCGGTACAAAGGTTAGATGATTTTATGGTGCCCAAATTCTTTTGATTTGATTTTGAGTTAGCGGCATCTTTAAATAACATGTAAGGATTACCGGTTTCAATTTGCGCGTTAATAATTTCGGCCCACAATTCGCGTGCTTTAATTTGTTTGCGGAATTTTCCTTCGGCTTCGTATTTTGTATACAAGGCTTCAAACTCTTCGCTGTGGCAATCGCTGAGGCCCGGAGATTCGTTAGGGCACATTAAACTCCAATCGCCTTCGGCTTCTACACGTTTCATGAACAGATCCGGGATCCATAAAGCGGTAAACAGATCGCGTGCGCGCATTTCTTCTTTACCGTGATTTTTACGGATATCTAAAAAGTCATAAATATCGGCATGCCATGGCTCCAAGTAAACAGCAATGGAACCTTTTCTTTTTCCGCCACCCTGATCAACGTAACGCGCGGTTTCGTTATACACTTTCAACATCGGTATAATTCCGTTGCTGGTTCCGTTTGTTCCTTTAATATAAGACCCTGTTGCACGAACATTATGAATATTAATTCCAATTCCGCCTGCACTTTGCGAAATTTTTGCGCATTGTTTTAAGGTATCGTAAATACCATCAATGCTGTCTTCTTTTATTTGTAATAAAAAACAAGAACTCATTTGTGGTTTTGGAGTGCCGGCATTAAATAAAGTTGGCGTAGCATGTGTGAACCAACGCTCGCTCATTAACGTATACGTATTTATAGCGCTTTCAATATCGCTTTTGTGAATACCAACGGCCACACGCATTAACATGTGCTGAGGGCGCTCGGCCACCTGACCGTTCATTTTTAATAAATAAGAACGCTCTAACGTTTTAAACCCAAAATAATCATAACCAAAATCTCTGTCGTATATAATAGATGAATCTAAGGTGTGTGCATTCGCCATCACGATCTCATAAACATCATCGGCAATTAAAGCGGCAGGCAAACCGTTTTTAGGGTCGATGTATTTATATAAAGCCTCAATCGTTTTAGAGAAACTCTTTATTGTGTTTTTATGCAGGTTACTTACCGCGATGCGGGAAGCCAGTTGCGCGTAGTCGGGATGTCTGGATGTAAGTCCGGCCGCGGTTTCCGCTGCAAGGTTATCCAATTCACTGGTAGTAACGCCGTCATAAACGCCGTCGATTACTTTCTTCGCAACCTGTATCGGATCTACATGGTGCGGATCTAAGCTGTAGCTTAGTTTTTGAATGCGGGCAGTAATTTTGTCAAACTTTACTGTCTCGCGAGTGCCATCTCTTTTTATTACGAACATACGCCTGGATTTTTTAAATTGTTTTTTGAGTATTTTGTTCCGAAGGAATGCCTTCGGCAAGTATTTTTATTTCGCGTGTACCAAGGCACAGAGTGCACAGGCCAAGGGAGGCAGAGGGCTGTGATATGTGTTTGGTACTTTGCATTTTTATTTAATTTTTATTCGTTTTATTAACTTAGTTCGGACTTACAAGTTACTACCGGTTTTTGCCTTTACGATTTAACTTCTTTTTACATTTCAACAATTTGACGGTTAATTAAATTTTTAGGCCATTTTTAAATTTTTGAGGCTAAAATTCCCATACAAGCTTAACTTGTTAGGGTATTAAAGTTACAAAGTTTAGGTGGCTTACCTTCTTAACTAACGTTAAACTTTAGAAATCTTCGTCCAGCTTAAACACGTTGTTTTCCGCGTCCTTACCCATAACGCCGGCCTTTTGATATTCGGCCACACGTTTTTCGAAGAAGTTGGTTTTGCCCTGCAACGAGATCATTTCCATAAAATCGAATGGATTTGCCGCGTTGTAGAATTTACTGCAGCCCAAGGCCTGTAACAAACGGTCTGCACAGAACTCGATGTATTGACACATAAGGTCGGAGTTCATTCCTATTAATTTTACAGGAATAGCATCTACCACAAATTTTTTCTCAATGCCAACGGCATCAATAATAATTTTGGTAACCTGCTCTTTAGGTAATTGGTTTTTTATGTATTGCGTATATAATAGGCACGCAAAATCGCAATGTAAACCCTCATCGCGGCTTATTAATTCATTGCTGAACGTTAACCCGGGCATTAACCCGCGTTTCTTCAGCCAAAAAATGGAACAAAAAGATCCCGAAAAGAAAATACCTTCAACGGCCGCAAAGGCAATAAGGCGCTCGGCAAACGACCCATTGTTTATCCAACGAATGGCCCAATCGGCTTTTTCGCCTACGCAAGGCACAGTATCAACGGCATGCAAAAGGTGGTCTTTTTCAACCGGGTCTTTAATATAGGTATCTATTAATAAGGAGTAAGTTTCGGAATGGATGTTTTCCATCATTATCTGGAAACCGTAAAAACAACGGGCCTCAGGGTATTGCACCTCGTTTAAAAAGTTAATGGCCAAATTTTCGTTCACAATTCCATCGCTGGCGGCAAAAAACGCTAATACATGTTTAATAAAATGCTTTTCATTATCATTTAACTTATTATTCCAGTCGTTCATGTCAGAGGCAAGGTCAATTTCCTCGGCGGTCCAAAAACTGGCTTCCGCTTTTTTATAATATTCCCAAATATCTTTATACTTTATAGGGAAGAGGACAAATCTATCCTTGTTTTCGACTAAAATCGGTTCTGTCATGGTTCAGCGCGTTATTAATGTAGTTTTATGTGATTTTTTAAATTTTGCAGAAATACAAATTAATAAAAAAAAGTGCCCATTCTACTAACAAATGAATTAACACAATAGTATAGTTTTTAACACAAAAAATTGCTCATAAAATGTTATAAATCCTTAATTGTGTTGATTAGCAATGGGGTAATAAATTTCTAAAAAAAGTAAAAAAAATAGTTGCGGATTAATAAAATTTGATATTATCTAATAGTTAAGCGTTTATTACTGTAAATAGTACGGATCTGAATAAGATCTTTAAGGGAATATCCAATTCGCTCATTAATTCTTTACGTAAAAAATAACAATAGCTCTTTTATGAGCCAGCCGAAGGGCTAACGCTTTTTGCCCAGCCCCTCTGCTTTTTTCTTCAGGCCTGTCGCCGAAAACAGTTTAAACATGCCCAATTATACAAGAAACTCCCAAAAAATGGCTTCTTTTGGCTTAAACTACTTGGGAAATTGTAATAATTTTGAAACTTTAAGCAAGGATTTTCGTTAAACACCTTAGAAAACCTCCAAACATGACCATTTCTGATTTAATATCGGGTTTACATAAGAACGATAAATCAGTTAAAAAACAACTTTTTGACACCTATTATAGTCCGCTTTTTGCCATAGTAATTCGATACAGCAAAAATCAGGCACAAGCCACCGAAATTTTTAATACCGGATTTAATAATTGCCTTCAAAAATTACAGCGTCAAAAAAATAATTCGCAAATTGACCTGGATGTTTTTTTTGAAAAAGAGATCATTAAAGAATGTATTGCCTTTATTAAAAATATACGAAGTGAATATTATGTGGCCAGCACCGTTTACGCCACCAACAAAGAAAATAAAAATTACGATCTTTTTGAAACTGCCGAGATCATCGATTTTCAAACGATTGACAGCGATATTTTAATTAAAGCCATTCAGCAGTTAGTGCCTTCGCAACGCCTCATTTTTAATTTGCAAATTATTGATGGTTGTACTCAGGAAGAGGCCGCGCAATTATTAGAAGCGAGCGAGCAAACTGTAAAAAGCAATTTAGAAAAAGCGCGGTTCAACCTGCAAAAAAATATTGAAAAGTGTTTAAAAGAAGCAAAGTATGAGCAGTCATTTTAATTACGAAATAGACGAACGTAACTTGCGTGCCAAATTAAAGGGCATGGACTTTCCCGTAAAAGAGAATTTATGGGTGCAATTTGATATGTATTGCGATAGTTGCAAAAGCAATTACAAAACAAGTTCAATGCCCCGCTTTCAGCTTAACATAAACCGCAACGTAGTTTTACCGATTGTATTTGGAGGTGTAATAATTTTATTTTCACTGCTGTTATTTAATTTTGTAAGCATAAAAAATAAAGCAACCGATAAGTCCGAAACAAAATTGGTTTTACAAGAACCTAAAAAAGATGTGCCGGTTAAAAGTATTGTAGCCCCACCTATTGAAAAAAAGATGGATACAGTGCTTGTGGGAACTGTTGACAGCACACAAATAAAATTAGCAGCCGTACCTCAACCAAGCATTACCGAAACAAAAACTGTATCTGTGCCTGCCAACACAGTTGCCGCAGTTACAATACCAACCGTAAGTGTTACGGAAACAGATCAAAAAACTTCGGATGCCGATGGATGGACCACCAACGAAAGTGCGGAGATCTATGTAAAACCCAATAACAAATCCGAAGTAATTGGCACGGCCGCTGCATACCGCACTTATCAAGCCCTTGAAGAAACAAATTATTTTATTAAAGTTAATTTTCAGGTCAATGGCGCTATACAAGAAGGATATATCGGAAAAATAAAATTGCGAAAAAACAACGGACAAGCGCAAAACCATACCGGAAAAAAAATAAGCCGTAAGGCCGAAGAAATAGAATCAAAAGCCCCTACTTCCATTCCAACCTCAGCAGAGCCTGAGTTGCGCTGATAAAAAATTCTTCCTGTTTCCATTTCTTGTGATCCGACAAATTCTTTACTTAATGCTGCTGCATAATTATTGTAACTTTGTTTTATGAAAGATATTTCAAGCAGAGCCGATATTGAATTACTGATAAACACCTTTTATTCAAACCTTTTAAAAATTAACGAAATGAAACCGCCGTTTGAAGGTTTGGATTTTGAAAAACATGTTCCAAATATTGTTTCGTTCTGGTGTTTTGTTTTATTGGATGAAGAAGGTTATAAAACAAATGTGTTCGATAAACACCTTCACCTCCCCATAAAATTACACATGTTTGATACTTGGTTAAACACCTTTGTATTTACAGTTGATGCTTTATTTAACGGAGAAAAAGCCGAAATGGCAAAACAACGGGCTACATCTTTAACCTACACATTTAAAAGTAAATGGGAAAAGATTCGGCCTGACTAACCACGGAGGCACAAAGGGCACGAAGTTTCACGGAGTTATTTTGAATGCGGCTATAAATATTATATTTAATTTCGCGAAAATAAACATTAGCAGCTCCTGGTTTATTTTCAAACCAATAATTTATTCTCTGTGTTTCTCTGTATCGGTTTCGGGACTGGCGCAGTTGGGATTTTGGAACTCAAAACTGTCTAAGCCGACAAAACTTTATTAGTAGCTTAAAGGTACTCTTTTTTTGCGGCAA
>JANYBY010000204.1 GCA_025360565.1 Bacteroidota bacterium | reverse complement strand
GCAGGCTCGGCGGGCGGACCGCAAAGCATTATCAATAATAAATATCTGGCGAATAGTGAATTTTATACCGGCGCTTTTCCGGCAAATTACGGAAATGCAATGGGCGGTGTTTTTGATCTTAAAATGAGAAACGGTAATAACGAAAAACATGAGCGCACCTTTCAGTTTGGTTTTTTGGGAACTGAATTAGCATTAGAAGGCCCGATCAGTAAAAAAAGCGGAGCAAGTTATTTAATTACTTACCGCTACTCTACCCTGGCATTATTTAGCAAAGTAAATTTTAATATAGGTACAAGCGCGGTGCCGGGTTACCAAGACATGGGACTGAGATTAAATTTTCCTACCAAAAAAGCCGGCGTGTTCAGCTTTAGCAGTATTGGCGGCTTAAGCGATATTAAAATTATTTTAAGCAAAACTTCTACCCGCCCCAAAGAACTTTACGGAGATTTGAACCGCGACCAGTATTTTGCCACCAACATGGGCGTTGGAATTTTAAATCACACCTACGGCTTAAACAGCCGAACCGTAATGAAAACAAGTTTGGCTTACGGTGTTTCGACCATTAACACCGATCACTATTTGGTTTTACGAAATAAAGATTTTGTTCCAAAAGATACCATTCCCCATATTTTAAATTACACATTTTACGAAGGCAAAACAACTTTAGCCTGGTATATTAAAAGCAAACTCAATGTAAAGAACAGTATAAAGGCCGGTGTTTTTTTAAACAGGATAGATGTAAACTTTTTTGATAAAGTAAAAGTAAATTCGCTTTACGATACCATTGCGCAGGTGATCAACGATAAACCTTTTAAAACAAGAATTAATACCCAAACAAGTTTTTATTTGATACAGCCTTATGTTAGTTACGTTCATAAATTTAACGAGAAATTAAGTTTTAACGGTGGTGTATTTACACAGCTTCTTACATTGAATAATAAATTCAGCGTTGAACCAAGGGCAAGTTTTAAATATCAATTTAAGAACAACCAGGCGCTGAGTTTGGCGTATGGCCTGCACAGCCAGATGCAGCAAACCTATTTGTATTTTGCAATACCGGATAGTATTGTAAACAACAACACATTGATACCAAATACAACTAAAGAATTAAGCAATAAAAATTTAGATTTCAGTAAGAGTCAGCACTTGGTTTTTGGTTACGATTACTTTGTATCAAAATATTTAAAATTAAAAACAGAATTGTATTATCAGTATTTATGGAACGTGCCTGTTTACGCTGTGCCTTCAAGTGTTTCGCTATTGAACAGGGGCGCATCGTTTAACCGCTTTTTTCCTATTTATAATATGCAGAACAACGGAACCGGTTATAATTATGGCATTGAGTTTACCGTTGAAAAATTATTTCACAAACATTATTTTTTTATGTATAGTGGTAGTTTGTTTAACAGCAGATACAGCGGAAGCGACGGCGTTGAACACAATACCGACTTTAACGGAAGTTATATGATGAATTTATTAGGAGGTTTAGAATATAATGTTGGCAAAAGAAATAGTATCAGCTTTGGCACCAAGTTCACTTATGGCGGAGGCAAACGTTATTCCCCAGTAAATGTTGCCGCCAGTAATGCCATAATGGATGTAGTTGCCCAAAATGATAAAGTAAATACATTACAGTTTGCGCCTTATAACCGATTAGATCTTAGGGTTTCATACAAGGTAAATTTCAAAAAGGTGAGTACCGAAATTGCTTTGGATCTGATAAATGTGTTAAGCATTAAAAATATTTTGGCGTTAAGTTACGCCCCCGACCCTGCCAACCTGCAGGCCGACCCGTTAATTAAAAATTACCAATTAGGGTTTTTACCCTTGTTCTATGTAAAGGTTGATTTTTAAGCGATCCGGGTTTCCACAAAGTTAATGTTCAAAAAAACAGGGCTTGTTAAAATAACCAACCCTTTTAATGGCGAAATTTAGTATAAGAAAATTTTGTTATGAAGATCCGTTTCTATTTTTCCGCTTGTCTGCTTTTAATAAGCGGAATAATTTATGCGCAGGATATACGACATTTTCTTAAACTACTTAATTACGAAAAACATTTACAGGGCGAGCTTTCGGCTAATTTAAGTCATGTTGACAGTAAAAAAGGTTTTGCGGAATTTAAACACAAAGGCGAGTGGTATACTTCACTGGTTTTTCAGGCAACTTATTTTAAATGTTCCGATGATCATATTATTGTGGCGGCAACAAATCACAAAAGCGATCAGCAATGTTCTTTTTACCATTCGCATTTTTATAATTACGATCACGCAAAAGATACTTTAACAGAAATTTCGTATAAAGATATTTTGCCGGAGTTACCTTTTGAATTATTTTTTAATCGCAAAAAAGTAGAAGCCGTTCTTTTAAAATATATGCCCGAAATAAAAAAGGCATATATGGGTTCTGAAACAAGTATGGACGATATTTTAAACGAGATCTATAAATGCCATTTTATTCTTCCGCACCACGGCACCAGCATTAAAGCCACTTTACACCTTTGCGATTACATTGGAACGAACGTGGTAAGTTTCAGCAAAAAAGACAGAGAACAAATAGAAACCGTTAAAACAATTACTCTTCATTTTAATACCGCACTTAAACGGTTTGAGGTGATAAAGAAATAATCTGTTCCAGAATTACTTTGTAGCAAATCCATCGGGGTTATAAATAATTTCAATTGCACCGCTGTGTTTTAGATCCGAAACGAGGGTAACAAAACGGTGTTTATTATTCTTAATACCAATGGCAGCTGTATTTGGCGGAATTTTGCCAAGGTTAATGGCATACATTACAACCACATTTCTTCCGCTGTGCAAATTAAGTTCAATTTCTTTTTTTGCTTTGGTAACTTCTAAATTTTCTTCCAGCAATTCTCCATTCAAATAAATAGAAACCACATCTCCATCCACTCTATTCTTATCCCACACCTGTAATTTAACAATGCCATCAGCCACTTCAAGGCTTTCCTGAATTTTATATCTCCGTCCATTCAATCTGCGCTTATTAAATTTTACATGCTTATGTTCCACTAAATGCGTTACAATTGTATCTACCGGTACAATAATTTTTGCAATTACCGTATCCTTTTTTGGTTGTATAACAGTTATTGTAACACTTGCGGTGATTGCTTCGCAGCCCGGCTGTTTGCTGCTAACAGTGTAAATTGTATTGTGTTCAGGTTTACAGATTACACTGTTTCCGTTTATAACTCCCAATTCGTTTGATTGGCTCCAGGTATAAACACTTCCACCGCTCGCGGTTAGCGTAACCGATTCACCTTTATTTATTGTGGTTGCCGAAGGTCTTAGTGTAAGCGCGTCCAAACATTTTCCTTCACCCAAATAAAAATTATCAATATTTACCCAATCGCCAATGCCGCCCGATTGCATCTGCACCGTAATATACTGTTCGTTGTTTTCGGCTTTAAAAGTACAGGTTCGTTTTGTCCACATTCTTAATGCAGGTTCCTCAGGGCAAGTGTAAACAATTGTGCCAACCGAATTATTTGTATTTGAAACACCAATAACGATAGGGTATGTTGGGTGCGCCGCATCTTTTCTATCGTAAAAATTAAGTGTGTAAACTTTTCCTTTTATTAATGGCGAAGATAAAGCCAAAGCTACAATATCGG
>JANYBY010000182.1 GCA_025360565.1 Bacteroidota bacterium | reverse complement strand
AAAAGTGATCAGTTATGATTATTTGCATGAGGGTAATTATGTTTTACACATTAAATCAAAAAATATTTTAGGAAAGGAAGGGCAGGAAATAACCATACCCTTTACCATTTTGCCGCCTTGGTTCCGCACCATTTGGGCTTATGTGGCTTACGTAATTGTATTTTTATTATGCGTTTATATTATCATTAAAATATATTCAAGAAGATTAATTGAGCAAAATTTGCGCCTCGAACAAATTATTACCGAGAGAACAAAAGAGATCCAACATCAAAAACACGAAATTGAAGAAAAAAATCAGGAAATTACAGATAGTATAAATTACGCTAAGGGAATTCAGGATTCGATTTTGCCCGAAATTGCCGAGATCAAAAGATCATGGCAAGACCTGTTCGTATTTTTTCAACCGAAAGATATTGTGAGCGGTGATTTTTATTGGTTCAAGAATATAAACGAAAACGAATTTTTAATTGCGTGTTGCGATTGCACCGGCCACGGCGTACCCGGCGGATTTATGAGTATGATCTGCTCAAGTAAATTGCACGAGGCCGCGCTGGTAAGCACCGAACCCGATCAATTGCTCTTTCTTGCAAATAACAGTATTAAAGAAAGCTTGGGACAAAAAGGCGAAGGCAAAAATAAGGATGGCATGGAAATTTGCCTCTTAAAAGTAAATACCAAAACGCGACAAGTAAAATACGCGGGCGCCAACCGTTCGCTTTGGATCTGCCAAGCTAACGGTTCGGAGCTTGCCGAAATAAAACCAACCAAAGCAAGTATCGCTTCCTCCACGGCTTTTAATTCGGCATACCAAATGCATGAGTTAACACTTAACGCCGGCGATATTGTGTACGCCTCTACCGATGGCTATGCCGATCAGTTCGGGGGTGGTAACGGTAAAAAATACATGAGCAAAAATTTTAAAACCTTTTTGCAGCTAAATGCGCAATTGCCAATGGATCAGCAATTAAATGTTATAAAGGGAAATATTAACGAATGGATGAAAAATTACGAACAGGTGGATGATCTTTTGGTGATTGGGATTAGGTTGTAACCTCACTCCACAATCTTCTCCACAACCAATTCATGCAGGTATTTTTTTTGCCCTTTGTAATTGGCAATTATAAAGGCGTCTTTAAGAACCGGAGCACCTTTTATTTTTTTTAATAGATCCAAAGCTTCGTTATAGGTTTCAAAATGCCCCATAATAAAGCGGGTAATATAATCGTCATCTGTGTGCCGTATTATTTTTGGGAAACCCATTACATTGTTGTAATTAAAATTCTCCATAAATTTATAAGCGCCAATTTGTACTTTAAAGGCAAGGCCTTCTTTTTTAACTTTGCCGTATTTGCTTGCAAACACTTCCTTATCAAAGCCCGCATCCTTTTGTGCCTCTGCATTTGAGCCTATTAGGTCGGCTAATTTTTTATCGTATTCAGGCGAGGTAAATTCCGCAAATACATTTAATACCACAAACGAATCAATCCCTAGTGCATGCAAGTCTATTATCTGCTGCGGAAATTTATCCACTTTAATTACCAGTTCGTAATTGTCACCTGCGGGCAGATCACTTAAAAAATTTCCTGTATTTTTATCGCTGTTAACATTGTTGGTGAACTTAGTATTTTTTAAAACGGAATAAATTTCAACACTCGCTGCGGCCGGCTTTCCGTCAATACTCACAAATCCGTTCACCTCTAACAATTCAATGGGTTTGCCCGGTATGCCCGGTTCAACTTTATAAATATCCTGATCGCCTTTGCCGCCTTGTTTGTAGGATGAATAATAGCCCACTTTTCCATCTGCACGAACGGTAAAAAATTTATCGTCGTTTTTTGTATTGATAGGGGCGCCAAGATTATAAGGTAGTTGCCATTCTCCTGCTTTAATATCGCTTCTTAAAATATCGTAACCGCCTAAACTGTTACCGTCATTTGACGAATAGAAAAGTATTTTCCCATCTGCGGTTACAAAAGGTGCGTCTTCATCGTATTTGGAATTTATTACCGGCCCCAAATTTTTAATATTACCCCAGGCATTAGGCGCTTTTAATTTTTCGGCAATGTACAGGTCCTTTCCCCCGAAACCGCCTTTGCGTTCGCTTGCAAAGATCACTTTGTTTGAATTAGGAATAAAGCAGGCGCTGCCATCCCACTCATCGCTGCTTAAACCCGCTTGGTAAACTGCAAGGCTAAATGTATTGTTAACAAAATTACTTAAATATAGATCGCCTTTGCCTTTTCCTAAATTACGGTAAACAAAAAGCTGAAGACCATCCGCGCTCAGCGAAACCGCTGCGTCGTGCAACATAGTATTTAAATTGTCCAGTTGTTGCGGTTCGCTCCAAAGTGTGTCGTTAATTTTTTGGGACATGAAAATATCTTCAAAATACATTTCCAATCCTCCACCCGCATTTTTTTTATTTTTTAATTTCTGTTTCCCACCTTTCGATTTTGGCCCGCGGTAAGTAAAGATCATGATCGATTCGTTGGAAGTGATGAGCGGACAATATTCCGAAGCGTCCGAATCTATTGGCGGCCCAAGGTCGCTTATTTTTA
>JANYBY010000162.1 GCA_025360565.1 Bacteroidota bacterium | reverse complement strand
GATGAATAACGAGATTGAATTGAGAATCTATTTTTTACCGGACAACAATACCTTGAAGGTTTTCCTGAATCACCGCAAAAACCTTGAAGGTCTCCGGAGCAATCACACAAAAGCCTTGAAGGTCTCCGGAAGCAATCACCGCAAAAACCTGGAAGGTGTAAACCGTTAGATTTTTTTACCTGTTACTTTACCAATTTTATTTTTTGATTCTTCACCCACTTCACACCTGTCGGCATATTTTTTCCAATTAAAAATAACGGCTTGTACCTCATCAATAATATCACCGGCGTTTTTTACTTTATAATAAGCACCCAACTCCATCAAATGTTTTTTTGTGGGATCTTTACTTTCTCTTGCTACAGTTGTACTATGCATGCCGTGTGCCGAATTGGAAAAAGTTAGATCATAAGCGGGTGCTGCTTTCCAGATGCCATTAGCATCCATTAAAAAGGAAAAGTTTTTACTATGATCATCTCTGTTATGTGCAAAAACATTAAAGGCCGCTAAACGCAATATTTTTTCGTAAGCACGCACGTCCTTTTCAAGAATAAATGCACAATCCATTAAATCGCCATAATCTATATTGCTTAATCTAAAATTATCGTGCATTATTCCGGCGGCTGAGTGTAAATGCAATCGTTTATTTCCAACTCTATCAAAACGTTTGGTGCCAAAATAAGCTCTGCCCGATTGCCCTTTAAAAAGTTTGCATCTGCTCATTTCTATACCGGCATCTAATGCCATTTTATAGTAGGCAAATTCTATGTTAGCTATATCCGGTCTATCTGATGAAGATGGAAACTTTATTAGCCAATGCTCATAATTCTTAGGCAAGGTTTGTTCGTTTCCAATTAAATGTTGTGTAATTGGATTATAGCCCACAAGAATTTTTGGACGCGCTCCACCTGATGAGCCTCCGAGTTTAAATAATTCATCTAATACGTTAGTAGCTGCGCCGGTAATTAGTTGATTGGCAGCTTTTGCAATTTTATCTAATTCAATTTTAAACGCTCCATGCGTTTTTTCTTCTATTTCGGGTCTGTAAATCAAAGCACCCATTCCATTGCATCCAACATACGCCAATCTGTCCAGTACTGTAATGTTATCAATGGCAATGCCCCTGGCGGTTAAAGCTCTGTCTAATAATAATTTTCCCCAGCCATCGGGTAATGAATCGGCAAATACACCATACAATCCATCAAAAGGAATTGGTTCTGCTTTATTTACAGCGTTATTTAGTTTTAACTTAAGAGGAGATATTTCTAACCCTCTTTTAATAAAACCCGCGTAATATTTAAAATAAATATTTTTAGCATCGCTTACCAATTCGCCTAATTCAATTTCTTCTTCATTGAGTAGAATAGAAACAATTATTTTTTTTATGTGTTCCATTACGCTCTTGTTTTATCACTAAATAATTTATCAATCTCTTTCAAATTTTCAATCGGCTTTAATATCAATTCAAAATCGCCGATCCGGTTTAAGACTTGAATTAATTTTAATAAGGATTCTAAAGAGATCTGTCCCGATAATTCAAAACGTTTAATACTTCCTAATGATACGCCTGATCGTTGGGCCAATTGGCCTTGTGTTAAGCCGGCTTGTTTTCTTAAAGTTTTATGTTTTAAGGCAAGATCTTCTAAAATGTCTTGCGGTTTTTTATCAATTCCGAACTTTGCCATAATAGCTAATATATTAGCCAAATATACTAAAAAGTGCATAAAAGAGCTAATATATTAGCTAAAATTTATCGTCCTGAGCTTTGCGTTGAGGCTTCCTTATAGGGCAAGTAACCAATACTTAGTCGTCCCTCAAAAAGTATCATTAAAATTTATTTTATTTGGGCGCCTTATCGCGCTTTCTCTCCAAGCCCCGCTGTATTTTGCTGTGTTGCTAAGGCTGCGGTGGCTCCCTACGGTCGCCTCCTCGCCCAAGCAACCCAACGCAAAATCCTTGCGGGGGCTTTCCGTTCTATCGCGGGCGCGGCATTAGGCTGAATTTCTGGTTGCAAAAATCTGCCGTCTTTTGTCCGAAGGACCCCCCTTCGGGGTAATTCGATTTGCAAAATTCCGGCAGATTTTTATCCCCCTTTTTATCAAATACATCAATGATTTCAATATATCCAGAGAATTTGAGGGACGACTACTTAGACAATCTTTTTTAATGAAGCGGAAAAATACTTTAGCCGAGATTGCTTCGAGCCCCGCAACACAAACAAGCCCCTGCCTGTCTGCCGGCTCGCAAAGACGTGTCGCTTGCCGTCCTTGCGAGCCCGACTTTTTCAGTTGGGAGAAGCAATCTTTGCTGAAGTGCTTCGCAATTGCAACAAAAGAGATTGCTTCGCCACCATGCAAATTTTGGAAAGTGGCTCGCAAGGACGGTGATAACGCATCGTCCTTGGGAGCTTGCATTTGTAGACCTTCAAGGTTTTCCTGAATCACCGCAAAAACCTTGAAGGTCTCCGGAAGCAATCACAGAAAAACCTAGAAGGTCTTGCAATTCATTATCGTAAAACTTTAAAGCCCTCATCGCGCATCCGCTTTTGTTAATTTACTTCCCGCCGCAATGGCGTCTATCAATCCGGTTTTTGTAAGGTTGGTCATGGGCGGGTTACCGTTCGCGGTATTTGCCATGCGTAATAATCTTACCGCAAATAATTTTTGATCCTGAAATAAAACGGCAAGTGCCGTAAACCAATTGTTGTTTACATCAGGGCTTTGTGTATAAGTTGAATTTAATAATTGCAAAACAAAATTGTGTTTTTCGTTTTGCGCTAACTGATCGGTAACTTTTGCAAGCGTTTCTTTTTTAATAAGGCCAAGTAATTTTTTTATGGCTGTTTCTCTTTTCATATTTTTAATTTTTTATTTCATACCATATCGTCATTGCGAGCCCATCGCATGTGTACTAAAGGGGCGAAGCAATCATTGCCGAAGCAAACTTTTTTCATCTTCTTTTTTCTTGATGAAAAGTTGGCAACCCCGATAGCTATCGGGGCAAGGCTTCAAAGCCTTTGCTGGATTTGCACTTTTAGTTTTTATGGCAGCAGTCCTGAAATGTTTTTGTTGCTTATTCGTTGTAGGCCAGAACTGCTTAAAATTTCAGGCTGCATAAATATTTTAATTGCTAAATGCGCTGAAATTTTTGATCGACAAAAACTAAAAGGCAAATCTGGCGCAAACTCTTTGAGGCCGGAACACAT
>JANYBY010000147.1 GCA_025360565.1 Bacteroidota bacterium | reverse complement strand
TGGTATCAAAATGATTCGATCAAAACAGATAATTTATTTACAAGATCTACGTTCAGAATATGACCCCAATGGTTTCTGTAATAATGCCTGTTTACAATACGGCTCCGTTTTTGAAAGAAGCCATTGAAAGTGTTTTAACTCAAAGTTTTTCCGATTACGAATTTTTAATTATTGATGATGCTTCTACGGATGGTTCTTTGGATATTATAAAAAATTTTAAGGATGAAAGAATAAAAATTATTCTTAACGAAAATAACTTGGGAATAATTGCTACGAGGAATAAAGGTCTTGAATTGGCCAAGGGCAAATACATCGCCAAAATGGATTCAGATGATGTGAGTTTGCCTTCGCGTTTTGAAAAACAAGTTGATTTTTTAGAAAAACATCCTGAAGTGGCGATTGTTGCTTCTAAACTTTCTTTAATAAATGAAAATGGAATCGATAAAGGATACTGGCACGAGGATATACACGCCACTTCAGCAGAAGAAATAAAAAGAACCATGCCTGTTATAAATTGCGTGGGTCAGTCCACAGTTATGATGCGGGCAGATATTGTAAAAAAAACAGGATACAATAAAAATTACAAATACAATGAAGATTGGGGCTTATGGCTGGATGTGCTTAACGCGGGTTACCAGATCGCCAAATTGGATGAAGTTTTGGTGAGATATCGCGTGCATTCAAATAGTTCTTCGAGCAGCGCGAATATGGCAGGTGTTCCAAAAAATTTGGGCCGTTTTAAAAAAGCCTATTTAAAGCAGCAGTTTCAAAAAGGGAAGTTTTCAAAAATTACTTTTGTGGTTTTTATCACCGCCGTTAAAGAATACATTGTTTTTTATACAAAACAGTCAATTTTGTTTTTAATGCCCGGGGCGCTCGATTTTTTTACGGCTTTGTATCGCCATCCTGGCAAGGCATTAAAAGATCTGATGTCGGATTTTTTTAGGGGATGCAAACGAATACTGACCATCAGTCCGGCCAAAACAATAAAACAATTTCGTGAACTGAAAGAATTGTTCACGAAACAAAAAGCGGTAGATGTATTTTTCTTTTTTCCTTATTGCCATATTGGTGGTGCAGAAAAAGTGCACGCGAATATTGTTGAAGTTTTTAAAGATAAAAAAGTGGTGGTACTTATTACCGGAATTTCATTTAAGGATGATTTTTTGTATATGTTCAAACAGCATGCCCCCACTGTGAACGCGGGCTTTTGCATTAATCATCCTTTCACTAAAAGAAGAACAAAAAAAATTATTTTTAAATGGGTTGAAATGCAAAACAAGCCCGTGATCTTTGGTTGTAATAATTTATTTTTTTCGGAGTCTGTTTTAAAATTTAGCCCAGGGGTACGCGTATTCGATCTGATGCATGATTTTAAATTTGAAGGTGAAAATAACCTTACGCATACATTTCTTGAACAATATTTAAGATGTGAGAAAAGAATTTTTATTAGCCGGGCAGCCATTGAACAGGTAAAATTATTTTACAAGTCTAAATTGGTTGCTGCAAATGAGTACGATAAACTTAAGCTGATTCAAAATTACACTTTCATTCCGGATGTTATTCCGGCCAAATCGTATGACGGAACAATTAACGTACTTTATGTTGGAAGGGGAACGCCAGAAAAACGTGCGCATTTGGTTGGATACATTGCGAAAAAATGTAAAGAAAAAAACCTGAAGGTTAATTTTACTGCGATCGGTGAACTGGAAAACGCTATGATGGATGAGTGTAAAAAATACATTTCATGCACCGGACCCCTTTATAAATTTGAAGAATTGGAAACCTATTATAATAGTCATCACCTAATTTTGATCACTTCTCAAAAAGAAGGTTTTCCGCTTACCATTATGGAAGGAATGGCGCATGGGTTGATCCCTTTCTCAACGCCTGTGGGCGATGTGAATTATCATGTTAATAATTCGGTTGGATTTATTACAAGTGATTTAAATGAAGAAATTGTGATAAACGAAATAACGGCCAAAATAGAAGAGCTAGTGAACGACCGAAAATCCATGGAACAAATGGCGGGTCTGGCTTATCGGTATGCAAAGGATAATTTTTCTAAACAACAGTTTACAGAAGCTTATAAAAAAACATTAGCTCTTAGCTAAATCCAATTATACCAATTGTGGATATGTTTTAGGACCAAGATAATAAGTTATTTTTTATCAAGACGATGAAAAAAATTGTTGCATAGCCTAAGCTACGGAACATTTTTTTGAAGATGTATTGATCAAAATGAACTAATAGATTGGACTAAAATATATACACAGTTGGTATTAGTTTTATTTTCAACGATTGTATGCTCATACTCATCTAAAAAGTGGGTAAACCTGCCTGTAATTATGAGTATATTTAAACGGTTTATACTACCGAATTAATGAGTAAAGTCGAAATATCAGTTTTACTTCCTGTTTATAATTCACAAAATTATGTGAAGGCGGCAATAGAAAGTATTTTGAATCAAACCTATAAAAATTTTACCTTATTTATTATCAACGATGGATCCACCGATCATTCTGAAGAAGTAATATTGTCGTTTAAGGATAAAAGGATCGTCTATATTAAAAATGAAACAAACCTTGGTTTAGTGGCCAGCTTAAATTTAGGATTAGAGAAGGCAAACGGTGTTTATATTGCCAGAATGGATGCGGATGATATTTCGTTGCCGAATCGTTTTGAAAAACAAATAAATTATTTGGAGCGTCATCCGGAAGTAGCGGTTTTGGCTACAAAATTATTAATGGTGGATGAAGCAGGAAAAGAAATTGGTTTTTGGAACGATGACTTTGATTCTGTTACGCAGAAGGATATTTTAATTAATATGCCAAAAATTAATTGTATCGGACACCCAACCGTAATGATGAGAAACGAAGCGATAAAGGGTTTTAGGTATAATAAAAAATTTAAAAACTCGGAAGACTGGGGCCTTTGGTTAACACTATTGGCTAATGGCCTTGTGATCGATAAACTCGACGAAGTGCTTTTAAAGTACAGAGTTCACAGCGGCGGAACCATTGTAAACGCCAATAAGGAAAATGTTGGTAAACGGATCATCCGGTTCAAGCGTAAATATATTTTAGATAAATTAAGTCACTTTAAATTTAAGCATACCGATACCAAAGTTTTTAAATATTATCTCAGGGATGGATTAAGATATTATTTTCCATTTGTATATTCAATTTTAATAAAGTTGGCGGGAACGGATCTAAAGACTTTAGTTTCGCAATCAAAAAAATTTAACACACTCTTTAATGATTTTCCAAAGGAGAGTAGAGCACTTTTTTTCTTCCCTTTTTCGCATTTAGGCGGGGCAGAGGTTGTGCATACTGAAATTGTAGATGCGGCAGCTTTTACAAAGCCCATTGTTTTATTTACAAGCCACACCGGAAAAAAAAGTTTGTTGCCTGAGTTTAAAAAAACGGCGCAGATCCTTGAAATTGATCAACTCATCATTTGGCCCTTCATTAAGAAAAAAATAATAATGAAAATCAAAAATGTGTGTGAACAAAAGAAAGACCTCATCTTATTCTCGAGTAACTCCGCTTTTTTCTACGAGTTTGTGCCCCACATTCCCGCTCATACTAAAGCAATCGACCTTATTCATGCTTTTATGCATAAACATGAGGATAGTTCTGAACGATGGAGTTTGCCTGTGGTTGATAAACTTGCGGAAAGAATTATTATAAATAAAAAAACAGGAAAAGATCTTGCTTTTCAATATTCTGAAAATAAGATATCGGGCAATCTCTTAAAGCGGATCAATTATATTTCAAACTACACCCCTATTCAAAGAAAGCCTAAAAAGATCTACACAGGTACTGTTAAAATTGTGTTTGTTGGTAGGGGCACAGCTGAAAAGAGAGTACATCTTTTAGCTTTGGCGGCAAAAATTTTAAAACAAAAAAAGGCACCCGTTGAATTTCATTTTGTAGGCGATTTACAAAATTCGGTTCCCACCGAATGTATGCAATTTTGTATTTTACATGGGGAAATTGATAACATTGATAAGTTAAACGCTATTTATTCTCAATCTCATATTCTAGCGATGGCTTCAACCCGTGAAGGTTTTCCAATGGTGATCATGGAGGCAATGATGAATGGAGTAATTCCTATTACTACCAATGTGGGCGGAATTTCACAACACATTGTGAACGAACAAAACGGGATTCTTATTAACGCCCTTGAACCGGAAGATTTTATTAAAGCATTTACAAGTGAAGTTGAAAAACTGATCGGTGACAGGAAAATGCTGGAGGAATTAAGTAACAATGCGTATAATTATGCGTTTGCTAACTTCAACAAACAGCAATTTACAGATGCGTATATAAAATTATTTTCAAAATAAATGGATAAAAAGCAACTCATAAAAGATATTTTTACGCTTAATTTTGAAACCTTTGGTACTCGCTATCATAAGCTGGTGGCTGTTTTAAAACGAAAATTTATTTTATCCTCTGAAAATTTTGCAACTACAAAGAACGTACGCAAAATCCCTATCATTATTAATAATTGGAACCGATTGACATATCCAAAAATGTTGATTGATTGGCTTACCAATGCCGGCTATACAAATATTGTTATTCTCGACAATGACAGTAATTATCCGCCTTTATTGGAATATTACAAAAAAACCACAGCCAAAGTAATTTATCTGAAAAAAAATTATGGGTATTTGGCTTTATGGAAATCAGGAGTACATAAGCAATTTTATCACGACTATTACGTGTGTACCGACTCCGATGTACTCCCCGCAGAAACTTGCCCCGATGATTTTTTAAACTATTTTATGGAAGTTTTATTGGCAGCAAACAATATTGAGAAAGTTGGTTTCGGATTAAAGATCGATGACTTGCCCGATCATTATGATAAAAAACAAGAAGTGATCAAATGGGAAAAAAAATTCTGGGAGAAAGAAATAAAAAAAGATATTTACGATGCGGCTATTGATACAACATTTGCATTGTATAAGCCCTTTACAAATGGTGAAATATGGGTTCAGAACGCGTTACGGACCGGAGGTAATTATGTTGCAAGACATTTACCTTGGTATGAAGATTCAAAAAATCTGGATGAAGAAAGTACGTTTTATGTAAACAATATTAAAAAAGGCGCTTCGCATTGGATCTCGAATGATAAATAATACTAACACTTTTTAAGAGTTGGACCGCAGGTCAATACGCAATTAGTGTTAGTTAATGCCGATCGAAACGCTGTCAGAAAGAATGAAAATTGATATTGCACTAAAAGAGTCTGAGCATCGGTATAAGCGATCGGATAAAATTTATTCGCGTTTACTTTTATTAACGATTTGTATTCTGCTTACCGTTTTTCGGGAAATGGATCTGCTGTTATTTCCGCGTTTTTGGGCGGAGGAAGGACAGTTGTTTTATCCCTTTGCTTTACACCATTCTGTTTATGAGATACTAATTACGCCTCAGGTCGGTTATCTTACTTTATTTAATTCGTTCGTAAGTTTAATGCAGGCAAAAATGGTTTCGGCTGAATTTGCACCAATAATTTCAACTTACTGTGGCTTCATAGTTCAGTTAATTCCGATCGTGATTATAACTTTTACAGATCACGTTTTTTGGAACACGCTTCACAAAAAACTTATTATATCAATCGCAATCATTATTGTTATGCCCCCCGAGCTTTGGCTGAATACAACCAACTCGCACTTTATTTTTGGGCTGGGCACATTTTTAGTAATACTCATTTCTGCGGAAGGTTTATCGCGATTAAAAAAAACGTTGTTGCGTTTACTTTTGTTTATTGGCGGCTTAACCGGACCCGCTTCCATGTTTTTGGCGCCGGTATTTTTATATAAGGCTTATCGTGAAAAGGAGAAGGAAAAATACATTCAAGCCGCTATTATTTGCGCTTGTTCTCTTTTGCAACTAAGCGTTTTAATTTACACCTTGTTATACAGCAACAGTTATCAGCGGCTTAAACAATTCGATTGGCATTTGACAATTAACGCGTTTTTGATTGATAATTTTTCTTTAAATACAAATAGAGAAATTGTAGGCATCACCATGATTCCGATTTATATTTATTTATTGTTAGCGAACAGAAAAAATGTGGAACGCTTTATTTTATTGATCAGTTTTATGATCGTTGCCGTTTTTTCTACTCTCGGTTCGTTGCAAATGCAGGGGGCCCCGCGCTACTCATACTTACCCACATGTATGCTTATCATTTTAATTTCGAGCGAAGCTTTTGAGTTGAAAAAAGAAGAAATAAAATTTAAACCTGTTTTAATGGCCCTTATCTTTTCCGGAAGTCTTATTTTAAGCGCTATAAGTTATAAATATAGAATGCAATATGTTTATACCGCGGATTTACCCAAATGGAAAGATGAAATGGCCAAATATCGATCGGATACTCTTTACAAACCAAAAATTCATCCTGATTATTTGTACGTGCAATTTTAACTCTATATTTGATAAAGTAAAATGTTATCCGATAAAAATCCATTGATCAGTATCTGTTTGCCAACATACAATGGCGAGGCTTTTGTAAAAGAAACGCTCGAAAGTGTTTTTTCTCAGTCTTTTAAAAATTACGAGGTAATTATTTGTGATGATGGTTCAAAAGACAATACAGTTTCCATTATTAAGGAAATGATTACGAATAAAAGCAATGTTACGTTTATTGTGAACGAAAATAATTTAGGGCTTGTTGGTAACTGGAATAAGTGTATTCAGTCCGCCTCCGGAAAATGGATAAAATTTATTTTTCAGGATGACCTTATCCTTGAGAATGGATTGGGAAAATTTGCTGAAGCCATTGATGATTCGACTGAGCTTATTGTTTGTAAAAGAAATTTTTTGATTGATAAGATCCCTTCGCCCGACGAAAAGGATTATTATGAGAACCGGGTAAAAACTCTTGAAAATACAGGGTATTCGGGCCAAACAAATTTTTCTTCGCAAACAGTAGCAAAGATCGCTGTTCAAAATATCGGACTCAATTTTATTGCGGAACCATCGCTTACCATGTTTAAAAAAGATGTGTTCAATAAAATTGGTGTGTTTGACAGCGAATTAAAACAGATCTGTGATCTAGAGTTTTTATTGAGGCTCGCTTCTAATTACGGATTAAAATACATTCCCGAAAAATTATGCGCTTTTAGGATCCATAACAATTCTACCACAGAAACAAATTTAAGCACCAAAAATTATACGATTACATATCTAGAAAGCTTACTATTGGTTTTGAAATTACTGACAAAATCCGAATTCAAAAAAATGACAAACAGTTTCGGTTTTTCGGAAAGATTTAAAATGAAGTTGTACGCTGCATACTTGAGTTACCGCGCTTTCAGGGCAATTAAGTCAGAGGAATCCTCCAAATTATTTAATGAAATAAAGAATAAGTACGCCCCTTTATTTTTCAAAACCTATCAAGTGCCGTTTTTATTTCTGTTGACTAAAATAAGATCCTGATCAAGAAATTATTTTTTTGTCGGTTAAAATTCTTAGCAAATTATCGATCCAGGTTTTCCAATTCAAAACCTCGTCGTATCTTTTACGGGAACTCACACGAAGGGAATTGAATTTTTCCTTATTGTTATAAACAGAAATAATTTTAGCAGCATAATCTTTTCCATCACTTTCCGGACTCATCAAATAACCATTCTCGTCATTTTTTACGGGGGAAGAGGTACCTCCCGTATTGGCTGCGATATTTATTACCCCGTAGGCCGATGCTTCGCAAAAAACTACGCCGTAAGCATCCACAAGGGTAGGAAGGATCAAAAAATCTGCCTCTAAATACAATTTAGCAAATTGTTTTCTTCCTTCTTCCGTATTTTTTTTAATGAAAGGAATGTTTTTAATGTTTGGGTGCTGTAAATGTTTCGGAAGAGTACACCCGACAACCGTTAGCTGTGCTTCATGGCCTTTCGCCAAAATTTCAAGGAGACAGTTATATGCTTTTATCCCTCCTTTGCCTTCCCAATTTACGCCCACAAAAATCAGATCAATGAACTTATTATTTTTTTTGTTTTTGTAATTTAAAACATAGTCTTTTTCCGGAATATCGGAAAGGTTGGCACCAAATCTCCCGAGCTCAATTTTAGCGACCGGTATTTTGAAATCCTGCAAGGCATTGTTTGCAGCCCATTCGGAGGATAAATAGCACAAAGCGGCTTTATCCAATGCCCGTTTTTCAACTTCAAAACCTTCTTTAACCGATTCTTTGCATAAATTACTTAAGGTTTCATTATAATTTAGCGTGCCCGAAAATAAAGCATCCGAAATAAATATTATCGGAAGGTTTGTTTCTAAATAAGCCAATTCCGCCGAGGCTGATACAGCAATGATAAGATCAAATGTTTTATCCTTTAGTTTATTTGAAAAATATTTACCGTAAGCTTTTGCTAAAATTTTGCTGTGGTAGCGGTTGTACCTTTTATTAAATAAAATTTTATAAAATAGTTTTTTTAGGCTGATAAAATGATTAGCTGTTTTATTCGTATAAGGCCCTAGGATCTCAACATCTCCAATTGTAAAAAGCGATCTGTAAATGCTATTGTGCGAACCCGACCAGATATGGATGTCGGAAGGGTCATCGGCCGATAAATATGCAAGTTTTAATTTTTTCAAGGATACTTTTGAGCAATATTTAATCGTTATTTACGTATTAGCGCAAAGGGTAAAGATAACAATTAATAGTAAGGTTATTTTCATGAAAATTTCGTAATATTGGGTTAATAAATGACGTTTTCAATCATAGTTCCTTCTTTCAATCAGCACCCCTATATTGAAGAAACGATTTTGAATTTGATCTCTGTAAAAAGAGCGGCCGAAAAAAAAGGGATAAATATTCAGTTGGTAGTAATTGATAATAATTCTGAAGAACCAACCCAATCTATTATTCAAAAATATAAAAGCGATTTTAATGAACTAATTATTGAAAAAGATTCCGGTCAATACGACGCTATCAATAAAGGATTAAAAAAAGTAACCGGAAATTATTGGACCTGGCTGAACACGGATGATCTATTGGATGAGCAAGGTTTTTTAAAATTGGCTGAAACGTTAATATCAAAGCCGGAAGTAGATTATATATATGGAGGCGTAAATTACATTGACGAAAAAAGCAATAACATTAAAACAGTAAACGTATTTCCATTAAACTTTGAAACGCTGATCTCTAAAGAACCCGCTATTTTTCAACCCGGTTCTTTTTTCAAAACAGATTTTACGAATAAGATCATAGATATAAAGCCTTACCGCTGTTGTTTTGATTACGAATATGTATTGCGCTGCCTTAAAAATAATGCGATGGTTTACGCTTGCGATTTTCCGGTTTCAAAATTCAGATTTTATAAGGAGTCAAAAACAGGAAGCATTACAACAGTATTTATTAGGGAGCAATTAGCCATTAGTAAAGAATACGGCAGAAAGTGGTATCATTTTTTAACGGCGTTTTTGTATCTTAGATTGTTAAAACATTTTTTATTTCCAAGAAAATAAATTCTATAAAATGAAGATCCTTCTTTTGTCAGATACATACAGTGAGCACACCGAAAAGTGGGCTATTGGCCTTGCTGATAAAGGATTCGAGGTAGGATTATTCAGTTTTAATAAAGCCAGTTACGAGTGGTACAATCATAAGAACATCACTGTTTTTTTTGAGCCCGAAAAAAAAATAAATGCCGAAAGTAATCTTACAAAATTAGCCTATTTAAAATATGTTGGCATTTTAAAAAACATCATTAAACATTTTAAACCCGATATTTTGCACGCGCATTACGCCACAAGTTACGGTTTGGTAGGGGCTTTGAGTGGCTTTCATCCTTACGTTATTTCGTGTTGGGGAACGGACGTGATGAAATTTCCACAAAAAAATTTTATCGCGAAGTCTATTTTAAAATACAATTTTAAATCCGCAGATGAAATTTGCGCCACTTCAAATACGATAAAGGATTACGTGGCTAAGGTTACCAATAAGCCTGTAACCGTGATCCCATTTGGCGTTAATGTGGATGAATTCAAACCGAAAGAAGTTAAATCACTATTTGACGAAAGTGATTTTGTAATTGGAAGTATTAAACCTTTAGAGCCTCTTTACAATAATGATGTGTTAATTGAAAGTTTTAATTCTCTGGTAAAAAAATACGATCATTTAAAACTGCTTATTATTGGAGAAGGAAGCGAAGAGGCGCGTCTTAAACAAATGTGTACGCAGCTGAAGATAGAAGAAAAGGTGAAATTCACAGGACGAATTCCCTTTAACCAGATCAGTAATTATTTTAACATGATACATGTACTTGCCAATTTAAGCGAGTACGAAAGTTTTGGCGTTTCTGTTATTGAAGCAATGGCCTGCGAAAAACCTGTTATTGTTACCAATGTTGGTGGTTTAAAAGAAGTGGTGACCGATGATTCGGTTGGAATAAAGGTAGAAGTGCGTAATACTGAAGCAACATCTGCGGCATTGGAGCAATTAATTTTAAATACGGCAATGTGTAAAACAATAGGGAAAAACGCTCGCGAACATGTTTTAAAATTGTATAATTGGGAGAGTAATTTGCATGAGATGATAAAGGTGTATGAAGAATTGATAAATAAAAAGAAAAAATAGGATTTTGATCTTAAAACCCATAAAAGATGTTGATGTTTTTTCAGGAATGGCTGAAGCTTCGATTGGTGTATGGGGTAGTAAAAAATGGTTGTCAGTTTACGGAAACAAATTAACGCTTATTGGTATTTATAAGGACGAGCATCAATTGATCGGTGGATTTTATTTTTTGAAAACAAAAAAATACGGATTTACATTTGTAAAATTACCGCCTTACACACCCCATTGCGGATTATTTTTTATTTCCGACAGTAAGAACAGATCATCGGTAAATAATTTTTCAAAAGAAATAATTACTGAAGTTTGCACATTTGTTTCGAATACCAAAAGCGCTTTAACGGTTTTGGCTTTCCCAAGCGAAATTGTGGATCTGCAGCCTTTTATATGGGCAAAATATAAAGTGGTGCCAAATTACACCTACCGTATCGACCTCACAAGAACGATTGAGGATATCAGATCGCATTTCGATTCTAAGAACAGGAACGTGATCAATAAAGCCATAAAAGAAGAAGTTACGGTTGTTGAAAATTCACTTTCAAAAGAAGAACTGTTCGCATTTTTTATGAATGCGCTCAATACTACAGATGCAAATATTTATGAACGGGAATTAAAAAATGTGTTTCAAAAATTTGCCGACAATTCAAATTCCTTCAGTGTTGAAGCAACGAAGGATAAAACCTTGCTGGGTACGGTGTTTTGCATTTATGATAAAAATAATTGTTACTACTTGCTGGGTGGCGTAAATAAAAATTCGGGAATACAAGGTGTAAATAATTTACTGGTTCAAAAAAGTATTGAAAAAGCAAAAGACCTGGGATGCAAAACATTTGATTTTGAAGGCTCAATGTTAAAAGGCGTTGAGAAATTCTTTAGGAGTTTTGGCCCGGATCTTGT
>JANYBY010000128.1 GCA_025360565.1 Bacteroidota bacterium | reverse complement strand
GAAGGATCTTTTTGCCTTATGCCAATAATAAGATTTTTGGCTGCCGTATCGGGTACTGTTCTGTAAACCGAATAATTAAAACTGAATGATTTTACGCTTAAAGTATTGTGGCTTATTGCCGACACTCCAAAATTGGTATTGTACGATTTATAATAATTAACTCGTACTTGCTGAAAAAGCAGATAACTGTGCAAAACAAATATTATACTCAACCACTTTTTCATCGTACTATTTTAAATCATCAATAAAATTAATTACACCCTGTAAACGTTACATTTTAACACCAATAACCAAAACGTCATCCACTTGTTCCTGATCGCCTTGCCATTCGCGAATGGTAGAAGCTAAAATTTCTTTTTGAGCGGATGGTTCCTTAGTAGCGATCTCGGTTAAGAGATTTCTGAAATTACCCACCATAAATTTTTTGCCTTTTGGTCCGCCAAACTGATCGGCATATCCATCGCTAAAAATAAATACCTGATCGTTTTTTTGAAGCTGAATAACATTATTCGTAAAATTTGTTTTTTCGCCAATAAATGTTCCGATCGGAAATTTGTTTGCTTTGTGCTCTACCAAAACATTATCTCTTACCAAATAAAGCGGATTAAACGCCGCAGAATACTGCAACTCCAATTTTTCATAATCAATACAACACAAGGTCATATCCATTCCATCCTTTGTTTCCTTGCCCGATTTATCGGCATGTAAAGTATTTACAACACCTTCGCGCATTCTATCCATTATTTCGGCCGGCTTAATAAGATCTGTGTTATTTATAATATCTTTTAAAATATTATGTCCAACTAAACTCATAAAGGCGCCGGGTACACCATGCCCTGTACAATCAACCGCCGCAAAATAAATTAATTTCCCTTTTTTCTCGATCCAATAAAAATCGCCGCTAACAATATCTTTTGGTTTGTACAATACAAACGATTTTGGAAGTACCTGATTAATAAAACTGTTTGGCGGCAATATTGCCTCTTGTATTCTTTTGGCGTAGTGAATACTATCGGTAACTTGTTTATAAAGAATTTCGAGCTCGCCGGTTTTTTCTTCGATCTCTTCTTTTTGCCTTACTACTTCTTCGGTTCTTTCTTTCACTTTTTGTTCGAGCGATCGTTCATTTTCCGCAAGGTCATCACGCATTTTTAGCAAGGCATGTCCTAAATTATCATCTTTGCTTAAGGGCGTATAGTTCGCGCTAAAATTTCCGGAACCGGTTTCTTTTGCAAAATCAGTTGTTTGATGCATGGATTGCACCAGGCCGTTGAGCGCGCTTTCCATTTCACCAATTTCATCGTTGCTCACTTTTATTCGCTCTTCGGGCAAAATACCCAGGCTCATGGATAATAGCACCTTCTTTAATTTTTGAACCGGTTGTGTAATTGAACGAGTAGTAAAAATGGCAATAAATATTCCACCGATCACAAGGGTAATACCAAGCAGTTCAACAAATGAATTTAAAAAGTTAAACGATTTATACATTTTTGCGGTTACCTCCGTAGCAACTGCCTGTTTTGTATCAATCAAATATGTTAAGCTTTTATAAAGCGTTTTGATCCTAAGTTCCGAATCTTCGTAAGGCAAACGAGCCATCATTAAAATACTTGCGTCGTTATAGGCTTCAATGCTGTTTAATTGACCCATGATATCGGTTTGGTAAACGCTAAAGAGGGATTCAATTCTTGAAAAAATTATTTTTAATTGTGTTTTTTCTTCAAGGGTCCAGGTTTTAGAAAGATCGATAAGCGCCTTTTTCTTTTTAGGATATTCCACAGAGATCATTGTTTGAAGCTCTACCCTAAAATCCACATCGTTAAAACTCGGGTTGTAAAACCATTTCGAGATATCGGTGTGTGAGCGTTGAAGTAATAAATTTAATTCTTTTAGTGCGGCAACGCTTGGCGCTACCTGACTAACCACTGTTTCGGTATTTTTTTTACTTGCTCTTACTGTTACAACTGTTGCTATAAAAGCCACCATTGTTAAGAGAATAAAAATTGAAAATCCTAATCCAATTCTTCTGCCTATTGTAAATCTAAAAGCCATATTATTCTACAGCTATTTTAAGTTCTTTACACTTCGCCTTAAACTGCTCCATCTTCACGGCATCATTCAGCATTCTGTAAATTAAATACAGAGCTTCTACGGCTTTAGGATTTTTATTATCTTGCTTGTATACATTTTGTATCAAAGGTTCTGCTTGTTTTGCAAGCTTAATAATACTTTCCTGAATAATATCAATTTGCGAAATATCTGCACCGTAATCTAACGACTTAACCAAGTTAGCGGCATGGTTATAATACATCAAACCTAAATTCATG
>JANYBY010000104.1 GCA_025360565.1 Bacteroidota bacterium | reverse complement strand
TTTAAAGAATATAAAACCGAATTTGCAGCACTTGGCAGATTGAATGCATCATTAAAAACTTTATTGGAAGAAGAAACGCGCGCAAAAAAAGAACTGGATTATTTTCAGTTTTTATTTTCGGAATTAGAGGAGACAGAAATAAAACCCGGACTTTTAAAAAAACTGGAAGACGAAAGCGCAACGCTTGAAAATGCCGAAACCATAAAAAGCAATTTGCTCGGTGCCTCGCACGCCATTAACGGCGGCGAAAGTAACGTACTGACAGCTTTGGCACAAATAAAAACGTTGCTAAATTCGGTGGCTAAATTCGGCGAAAATTACAAGCCTTATTTTGAAAGATTGAATTCGGTTTATATTGAGTTAAAAGAACTGGCCAATGATCTTGAAAATGCGGAAAGCGAAATTGTTTCTGATAACGCGAAGCTGGAAGAAATAAATTCGAAGATCGATAAAACAAACCGTTTATTAAAAAAACACAATGTAAATACCGAAGAGGGATTGATTTTGGTGAAAGAGGATATTCAGTCAAAGTTGACCACCTTCAATACATTAGAGGAACAAATTACCCAGGTAAGAACAAAAATTAAAACGCTTACCTCGCAGTGTGCAAAAAAAGCGAAAGAGATCAGTGAACTACGCAAAACAGCTATTGCCCCGGTAGAAAAACAGGTAAAAACAATTTTGGCAGATCTTTCAATGCCCAACGCCAATTTTAAAATTGAGTTGAACGCCTTACTCGAAATTTCTTCATCGGGAATTGACCAGGTACGTTTTTTATTTTCGGCCAATAAAGGCGTTGCCTTAAATGAATTAAACAAAGTTGCAAGCGGTGGAGAATTATCGCGCTTAATGCTTACGCTAAAATCTTTATTGGCTACAAAAAAAGAATTACCCACCATTATTTTTGATGAGATAGACAGCGGGGTAAGCGGCGATGTGGCCGATAAGATTGGCATTATACTAAGTAAAATTGGCAAAAATATGCAAGTAGTAACCATTACGCACTTGCCTCAAATTGCCAGTAAAGGCGCACATCATTTATTTGTTTATAAAAAAGACGACACCGAAAAAACATATTCGTTCATAAAAGAATTGAATAAAGAAGAGCGCATTAACGAGATAGCAAAAATGCTGAGCACGGGCAATCCAACGCAATCGGCCTTAAAAAATGCAAAAGAGCTATTAAGCGTAAATTAATAATTCATGCTAAAAAAGTTTTTCGCTTATCTTCCTCCCTTTGTTACCACCGCGTTTACATTATTTTTTTTACAATTTTTCATTCTTACAATTTTTCGCATTGCTTTTTACTTTCATTTTAAGCCGGCAGGAGAGCCGGAAGCGAGCACATCGGTTCTTTTAACGGCTTTTAGAATGGGAATGGAATTTGACATGGTTGCCACAACTTATGCCCTGCTGTTTCCTGTATTTTTATTATTGCTGAATGATCTTGTTTTTAAAAAGACGATGCTCGTTCATAAGCTCGCGTTTTTTTTTACGCTTATTATTTTTTTCTTATATGCCATGATTTCTTGCGCCGATCTGCCTTACTACCGGCAGTTCAGCTCGCACTTAAATAAGCAGGCATTTTTATGGGCCGACTCGCCGGGATTTGTTTTAAAATTAATTTTTGGTAACATTTCTTATTACGGCTTTTTTATTTTATCTGTTTTGATCTGTGTCTTAATTTTCAAATTGGTTAAAAAAATTTATGAAGCGCATTTATTAAAGCTCCGGCAAAAAGAATTTGGGCCGATCAAGATCTTGCTTTTTACGGTTATAATGATTCCGCTGATGATCGGTGGTGCACGAGGGCGCTTATCCAGCAAAAGTACCACCCACGAGGGCTTGGCCATTGTGAGTGATAATTTATTTGTAAATCAAATTGCGCTCAATCCGAATTTTACCCTATTTCGCAGTTTGCTTTTTCAGAAAATAAAAAATTATAAAGTGCCCGATAATATTGACGAAAGCATTTTATTCGCTAAAAAATATCTGGGCTCGGATAATACGGATGCAAGGTCTGTTTCGCGCGAGCAAAAAAGCGATTCGGCATTTAAACCTTACAACGTTGTAATTGTTTGTATGGAAAGTATGAGCACGTATAAAATGGGAATTCATAAGCGCGAAGTTTTAACGCCGTGTTTTAATTCGATCATAAAAGAGTCGGTTTACTTCGACCGTTTTTTTTCTTCGGGCATTCACACTTTTAACGGATTATTTTCAACCTGCGCCGGTTATCCGGGTATGTTAACCGATCACACTTTACGGAGATATACCAAAAAGCCATTTACAACTTTAGGAAATTTATTGCTCGAAAAAAATTACCGCACTTTCTTTTTCAGCACGCACGATCCGCATTTCGATAATATGGAAGGATTTTTTACGCAGAACGGGTACAAAAATACCCTTAGCGCTTTTGATCTGCCAAAAGAAAAAACCATCAGCGTAACAGGCGTTGCCGATCATGAAATATTTAATTTATTTTTTAATACCGTTAATTCATCCGATCAATCAAAACCGTTTCTCGGATTTATTATGACCGGCTCTGATCACGGTCCATGGCAGGTTCCCGAAAACATTCCCTTTAACCCAACCGCTGATACCGAAGAAAAAAGGGCCACACAATACGCTGATTGGTCGCTGGGCGAATTTATTAAAATTGCAAAAACACAACCTTGGTACAACAATACATTATTTGTTTTTTTGGGCGATCATGGTTATTTTGTTGATGGCACTTACGAAATGCCATTGAGTTATAATCACGTTCCTTTTGTAATGCACATGCCAAAAATTTTAAAGCCCGACACGCTTCACAATTTGGGATATCAGCCGGACGTTACCAGTACAATTGCCGGCGTATTAAATCTATCGTTCACCAACAACACTTTCGGCAAAAATATTTTAAAAGAAAAACATCCTTTTGTTTATTTTACTGCCGATGATAAAATAGGCTGTGTGAGCGAGGATGGTTACTTTTATTATGAATTGCTTTCGCAAAAAGCAAAACGGTTAAGAAAATATTGGAACTTGGATCAAACAGATTATTATTTAACCAATAAAACAAAAGCCGACTCTTTGGAGAGATCGGCTAAGTTTATGCTCGATGCGGCAGAATTTTTTATCCGCAAAGATTATTTTAGTTACTGATCTACTTCTGGTATTTCTTTTTCATCTCCTCAATGTACTTGGCGCGCTCTTCCGGCGTCATGTTCATTATTTCCTGCTGCGTTTTCATTCCTGCAGCTCCTGCGCCGGCACCGGCTCCCGATCCATTTTTTGTGTAGTCTGCAGGAATATCAAAATCCGATTTGCTAAAAGTTTTCTTTTCCATTTTTACCAATTCCATGGTCATATCCCCTTCTCTTTCGTTTCCTTTATGAACTGTTTTTACAGGAAAGCCATCGCAGCCGGCCGCTTTTAAAGCATCATCTCTTTTTTGCGAACCCATTCTCTTATTATTTTTAAATGTTTCCGAATATTTATCAAATTCCTTAATGTCTTTTGTATTCCAAATTTCTTCTGACTCAACTCCGGATGTAACCATCGCATGAACACAATTGTATCCATTCACTTTTTCTTCGCCAATTTTTTTAACCTCGTAGGTTTTTGTATCTTCTTTTGAAGCCTCAGTCTTTTTATTTTCAGAATAGCTTTTTGATTTATCATTTATAGTATAAGTAACATCCGGATTACTTTTTTGGGTTAAATTCTTCATCACAATTCCTCCGCCCGGCATTTGTGGAATTACCATATTAAATTCGGACATACTTCCGAATTCAGAAAAATTAATTTTCATTGAACCGGTTTGGCCCTTGCTGGAGGTGATCTTAAACTCAATATTTGCTCCGTTCTGTGAGTTTACACTTGTTGTAAAACATACTGCTATCCCTAAAATGATGTTCTTCATATTAACTTAATTTTAAGCGAAATTACTAATATTATTTATTCTATTAAGTTAAATATGTGTTGTTTGATAATGTTATATTTGCACTACTAAAATATACTTATGCCATACAACTTATTAAAAGGAAAACGCGGAATCATTACCGGTGCATTAGATGAAAATTCAATTGCCTGGAAAGTGGCTTTATTGGCACATGCCGAAGGCGCAACGTTTGTATTGACCAACGCCCCTATTGCGATGCGTATGGGCGAAATAAATAAATTGGCCGAAAAAACAAATTCAAAAGTTATTCCGGCCGATGCCACTTTAGTGGAGGATATTGAAAAATTGTATACAGAAGCCATGGCGCATTTAGGCGGCAAAATTGATTTTGTTCTGCACTCCATTGGCATGAGCGTTAACATTCGTAAAAATGTTCCATACACTTCTTTAAATTACGATTACTTTAATAAAGGCATTGATGTGTCGGCTCTTTCGTTTCATAAATTATTAGCGGTGGCGCATAAAATGGACGCTATTAATGAGTGGGGAAGCGTTGTAGCCCTTTCGTATATTGCAGCGCAGCGTGCCTATCCTTTTTATACCGATATGGCTGATATTAAAGCAATGCTTGAAAGTATTGCCCGCACATTTGGTTACCATTACGGCAAACAGAAAAAAGTTCGCATCAATACCATTTCGCAATCGCCTACAAAAACAACTGCAGGCAGCGGCATTAAAGGCTTTAGCGAATTTTACGATTTTGCCGATAAACAATCGCCATTAGGAAACGCGAGCGCCGAAGACTGTGCTAATTATTGCATTAGTTTATTCAGCGATCTTACACGAATGGTTACTATGCAAAATTTATTGCACGATGGCGGCTACTCTTCAACCGGCGTTAGTCAGGAACAATTAGACGCTATCATCGGAAAATAACATGGCACTTTTAACCGTATCGAACGAAAAAGCAATTAAGCTTACGGCTTACATTACCACCTTCGCGGTTTGCGCGCTGGTAACTGTTTTAAATCAAAAATGGATCCCGCATCCGGATGTTTTTCCGAATTTTATTTATAAACTGCCCATGCTGAACGCCTTTTTAAACGGCACTTGCAGCGTGTTGCTTATTTTTTCTTTACTGGCCATTAAAAAAAGAAATATTGTATTACACAAAAAATTAAATCTCACCGCCTTTGTGTTAAGTACGGTTTTTTTATTGAGTTATGTTACCGCGCATTATTTTATTCCCGATACAAAATATGGGGATGTTGATCACGATGGAATAATGAGTGCCGCCGAAAGTGCTGCTGTTAGCGGAATTAAACCGGTGTATGTTATTATTTTATTATCGCATATTTTTTTGGCCATTGTAGTGTTGCCATTGGTACTTCTGTCTTTTTATTATGGCTTAACAGATCAGCGCGAAAAACATAAAAAATTAACGCGATTCAGTTATCCCATTTGGTTGTACGTAACCGTTACCGGGGTGGTGGTTTATTTAATGGTGAGTCCGTTTTATAACTACTAAACTTGCCACAGATTGCGCAAAGCTTCTTTTTAAGTACCATAGATACTTAATCCCCCTTGCTACTGAGCATTTTTTTTGGGCGGACGGACGGGCTTTACGCTTCAAGCTGTTCGCTCTTTGTTAAGTTTCTCTCGCAAAATAATGCGCTTCCTTCGGTCGCAATTATTTTGCGGTTCAACTAAAACAAAGCGCTTCTCAGGCTTTCCGCTTCAATCCCTGCCGCGCACATACGATTAATTCATTAATTTCAATAACCCAAACAATTCCTCCTGCCCAATTTCTTTTACATCGCCCGGCTTCATATCTCCAAGCTCAAGATTTTCGATCTTAGTACGAATAAGCCTTCTGCATTTATGCCTTACAGCTTTACACATTTTTCGGATCTGGCGGTTTTTACCTTCGGTTAAAATAAATTCAAGCCACGATTGTGGCAAATCATCGCTTAAACTTTTTTCGCGCTCTGGTAAATTTTTTGGTTTTAAAATTAAATTTACCGTGCAAGGCAATGTTGTGTAAATTCTGTTTTGTCCTTTAATTAAAATTTCAATTCCCGATCGTAATTTTTCCAAAGTTGTTTCTTCCACTATTTTTTCAACCTGCACAATATAGCCACGGGTATGTTTTTTTTCGGGATCCAACAAACGATGTGTAAGTGTTTTATCGGTGGTAAGAATCAGTAACCCTTCGCTTTCATTGTCCAGCCGGCCCACCGCTGCCGTGCCTTCAGGGAAATCAAAATCTAGTTCGCCCAATTTACGCTGCTCGTAAGGACTCACAAACTGCGAGATCATGTTGTAGGGCTTGTAAACTATAAAGTATCGGTTCAACTATTTTTTTTTGTAACATGTTGAGTAAGCCAATTTTTTATTTCCTCAAACCGAAACTCTCCTTTACTTGCTGAGATTACAAATTCATATTTTTGGTTTTGAGTTGCCATAATCTCCAGATCATCTTCTATCAAAACTAATCGCATCAAAACATATGAGATTCTTTTGTTTCCATCTACAAACGGATGGTTAATAATAAGGCTTTCAAAAATTGCAGCAGCTTTTTCTATCGTTGTAGGATAAAGATCTTTTTGATCGAAAGTTGAAAAAGGCCTTGCCAAAGATGCCTCTAACGCACCCTTATCCCGAATGCCTTTACTTCCACCAAAAGTATCGATAAGAATGTTATGAATGTTTTCAACTGTTGCCGCATCGATCATTGAGCAAGTTTTTTGAGAAGTTCCTTGTCTTCTGCAAGAATTTGACGCAAATTACTCGCCAAGTCTAAACGGCCCGAAGGCTGACTTTGCAGATCTTTCAAAAAATCCAATATATCCTTAAGAACATTTTCCGGAACTTTATCGAGAACTTTTTGAATTTCGTTTTTTATCTCAGTTTTTGTCATACTCAAATGTACAAAAATTATAAACTATAAGCAACGTTAAGTCGCTTTACACTCTTCTAATTTTTTCTAATGGATAATATCAATTAAATTCGCCATAGTTATGCAAACCTCTTGCCGTTTTTTTTTCTTATCTCTTATCACAGTATTTTTTATTTGCTGTGATCCCGCAAAAAAAGAAAACGAAACAGAAAAAAAAATCAACCAAAACGAAATTACCTGGAGCAAACACATTGCTCCAATTATTTTTAAAAATTGTACTCCGTGCCACCGGCCCGGAGAAAGTGGCCCTTTTAATTTATTGAGTTATGTCGACGCGGTAAAAAAAGCCAAACTCATTAAATTCGTTACCGGCACTCGCTACATGCCGCCTTGGCCGGCCGATGCAGACTATTCGCACTTTGTGGGAGAAAGAGGATTAACAAAAGATGAAATTGAATTGATCAAACTTTGGGTAGATAACGGTTTGCTGCATGGCGATAGTTTAACGGAACTAAAAGCCCCTGAATTTTATACCGGATCTTATTTCGGAAAGCCCGATCTGGTAATAAAACCTCAGCAAGCTGTTTCAGTAAAAGGAAACGGTACCGATGTTTTTTTAATTGAAAAATATCCTTATGAAATTGAAAAAGATACGCTCATTGATTTTGTTGAGTTTGTGCCCGATCAGCGCAAATTAATTCACCACGTAAACGGGCATTTAATAAGTTACGATGCGGCGCGAGCTTTCAATTACACTAGCGGCGAATCTGTTCACGGCGACACAAAAGCACAATTAATGGATGTGTACAAGGCAATGCATATTCCTTACACTGATAAATTACAGCCGCAATTTCCAACGCTTACTCCAAATACAGTTTATTATTTGCCGGGGTATCTTCCCCCCGCTTATCCAAAAGAAGTTGGCGGTTACAAATTAAAAAAGCACGGCGCATTTTTATTAAATAATATTCATTACGGCCCGAGTAATAAAGACACGGTGGACAATAGTTACATAAATGTGTTTTACCGCAAAACAAAAATTGAGCGGTCTGTAACCGAAACACAAATGGGCACGTTTGGTATTTCTAAAATTGAACCTGAATTTATTATTCCGCCTAACGAGGTAAAAACATTTCACACACAAACTGTTTTATCAAGATCCATTTCGCTTTTATCGGTTAATCCGCACATGCATTTGATCGGAAAAACATTTTGGGCCTTTGCTTTAAAACAAAACGGCGATACCATTCCCCTGATAAAAATAAACAAATGGGATTTTAGGTGGCAATATTATTATACCTACAAACATCCGGTAAAATTAGAAAGCGGAACCACCATTCATGTTTATGGTACATATGATAACACGTCGAAAAACCCGAACAATCCTTTTCATCCCGCCAAAACAATTACTCAGGGCAATGGCGTTGAAAGCATGAAAACATCGGAAGAAATGTTTCAGTTCATTTTTACTTATATGAATTATAAAGAGGGTGACGAAAAGATTGATCTTGAAAGGAAATAACGTTTTATTCGGAGTAAATAATTTTTTTACAAATTGTATTTTGATCTTTGTCTTTCAAAAAAACAAAATACATTCCCTTATTTATGTTTAACTTATTTAAACTTATAACGGTTTGCGGCGTTACGTCTTCAGCTTCATAAATACATTTTCCGTTCATGTCCCCAATTTTTACGGCGCATACATTTTTTCCTGAAAACTGTATTTCATCCCGGGTTGGATTGGGGAATAAATTTATTTCATCGGTCAAATTTTTATTTGCGAAAACTCCGGCGATAATTTGAGGCACACAACTTTTTATGGCTTTAAACCCAAAGGTATTGGTGGCCCCATCGCTTTTAAACCTCAGCGTTAAATTTTGTGCCGCTGAAGTTATTGTGCCCGGAGAATTTGTGCCGGTGTAAACACCCATTAAGGGCGACAAAGTTGTTGTTCCGTTATAGATCCATAAACTATCAAAATTTAATTCGGTACCAAAGCTGTAAAATTGTAATTGCACCAAACTTCCTGTTGGCGCGCTTAACGTATAATTATATTTTTCGTTGTCGTAATAATTTCTGGTGGGGCCGCCCATATCAAAAACACTGTCGTTGCAAATTAATGGCGCGCAATTACTGAATTTATTTTGAAGCAAGGTCCAGAAATTACTCATGCCGTCATCATACCCAAGCGCCCAAATGCCTATTCCGCCAAGGCCTCGCTGGTTTACCATGTCGTACTTTCTTCCCAAACTATACACATCGTCAATAAAACATTGGCGGTTATTTCCGCCCGATAAATATTGGTAATACGGACTGTAACAATTGCCTTCCCAAAATTTATTGGTGTTGGTGTAGGTTGCAGGCGTATTATTTATGTAAGCCAATGTGCGGCTCGCGTTAAACGCTCCTGTTGTGTTTGCGGGAACGGTGTTGGTGGCAACTTCCCATTCTCGTCCGTAATAAGGCAAACCTAAAATTAATTTATTTTGCGGCACGCCTTGTTTTAAATAATACGTAATACTTTTTGAAAGAGTATAATTAAACCCTGTGATAAAATTATATAAAGGCGCAGTTGGCCCGGCTTGCGCGCTGCCTGCGTAATAATAATCGTAACCCATTAAGGTATAAAAATCAACTTGTGAATTTAAATTCGGAATATCAAAAACGCCGCTCCAATCCACTGCGTAAACACAAACGGAGAGCTGATAATTAGGATTGGCGCTGTTTAACGCGGCATTTAAATTTGTAATGAAAGAAGTGAAGGGAACTTTGTCGGAAGCACCCATGCCTTCAAAATCAATATTCACGCCGTTTCCGGAGCGGGCGTTTAAAAGTGAGATGATGTTATTTATAAATGCGTTTTGCGCGGTAACACTAGCCCAAAAAGTTGAATGCGAACTAAACATGGTGGCGCAAATATGTACTTTGGTACCGTTTGCCTGCGCAACTGTTACTACGCTTGCGGTGTTCCATGCAAAGGATCCGTTGGTATTGCTTCCGGTAGATGGAGAAGTGGTGTAATCAAAATAACAAAGATCGCTCACTAAATTCCATTGGTAATTGGTGTAGATAGATCCGTTCCAGTATGGATGCCAACCAAATACTTTTTTGGTAAGCGCACAGGTGGAGGAATTTGAAGATCGGGGCTGAAGATGCTGAGTTGGGCTTTGATTATTTTGTATGATTCTTAAACTATCAAATTGTTTTTCGGATTTAAGATTTAAAGATTGATAATATTCGCCTTCTTCCCTTAAAATGGATGTTGTGTTTATTTGCTGCGCTAAAAAATGCATGCTTAAACACAAGGAAAATAAAAATGTAAAAAAACCTTTCATTTAAAAGCTAAGGTACTAAAAAAATTTGGCCGGTCTATGTAAGGGAAAATTTATGGTAAACGAATTTTAAGACGAGATGTTAAATTGCGGTTATATTGAAATTAAATTTTGTATTTCTCGATAAAATTTATAGCTTCGTAGTAAATTTCAAAATAACAAAAATGAAAAAAATTTACTTGCTTTTATTACTTGCTTATACTGCTTTAAACACATCGTTTTTAGCTCAAAACGCGCTTATCAAAGCGCCGGCTTCTCCAACAGCCACCACGAGTTTATTGGCTCCTAACGGAACCAGCTTACATACGGTGCAAAGGGGTTGCTTTTTGTTAACTGCCAGTGAGCTAACTGTAGTAGGAACAAATACCGCCATTAATTCAGTTGGTTTTTATTTGAACCAAGGTACAAACGGTCCGGCAGTTACAGGAACCATTCAAATTTATCTTCAAAACTGTGCTGATGTTTCATATCTAAAGGGAAACAATTTTGCTACTGCTATTGGGCCAATGTCTTCAGTTTATAACAGCACGTTAACCATACCTGTAATTTTTGGAACAACAGCCATAAGCGTAGCGCTGCCTTCAAATTTTACGTATACGGGCGGTGGCTTATATGTAGCTTATGATTGGATCTCAACAGGCCCTTTTGCAAGCGGTGCCGCAATTTTTCAGGCCGACAATTCACTAGGCAATGCCGGCGCGTTTTCGAGTTCAACTATTGCACCGGCGCCAAATATTATGAGTAATTCCAGTATCCGTCCGGTTTTCCAGATAGGTTATGTTAATTCCTACACGAACGAAGCTCAGGTATATGGTGTTTTGGGAAACGGCCGTCAGCCTTTGATCGGTGGCTCCCCTTATACGTTTAGTGTGGTGTTAAGAAATAACGCGGGTGTTGCAATGACCAACGTTGTGCCTACCCTTTCGGTTAGCGGTGCAAATAGTTTTGTTACCACTACAACTGTGGCAAGTATTCCCGCAGGCGGAACCATTATCGCTTCCTTTCCCGGGTATACACCAACTACTCAAGGAATGTGTACTGTTGCGGTTACAGTTCCATCCGACCAAAATAATCTAAACAATACTTATTTTACAACACAATCCGTTACTTGTAATTATTTAAGTTCGTCTCCTCCAATCCCAATTGTAAACTATAGTCAGGGCGTTGGTTTTCCGGCAAATTCAGGTGGTTTATTATTAAATATCATGAGCGTATCAAGCACCTCAACACTTAACGCGCTAAGGCTTGGAATTGCTACTTTCAACGCTAATACAGGCAACGGCGTTTACGGCGTTATCACAAACAGTAACGGAGTAATTTTAGCTACCACAAATACCATTGTAATTACGGGTGCTATGTTCAGCACCTATCAAACCTTTAGTTTTGCAGCACCTGTAACCTTAGCTGCCGGAACCAGCTATTATGTAGGCTTGGCGCAGCCAACTGCTGTTGTCGCGTATTTCCCGCTTGCATCAATGCCAACGGCAACCAATAATGTTCCGCCAAATATTTACGCGACCTCTATTTTAGGCGGCGGGATAATTTTTGCCGCAACACCAACTTTAGGTGTTTTTGCAATTGAGAGCGTACTTAATAATGGGATCTCTTTAACCGTTACCCCGCTTTCATCAACAATTTGCAGCGGCTCACCTGTTTCCATTACCGCAAGTGGTGCAACCACATACAGCTGGAGTAATGGCGCCAATACTTCAACAATTAGTGTTACTCCGAATGTATACTCCGCTTATACGTGTACAGGCAGTACAATTATTGGAACGGTTGGAGCTTGCGAAGACATTAAAACTTCACAGGTGTTTGTTAATCTTACCCCAACCATAAATTGTTCAAACGGCGCTATTTGCCCTGTAGGCGGCTCATACACTCTCGCCCCATCAGGCGCTGCAACATACACGTATGCCGGTGGCGGCCCTATTGTAACACCAACTATTACTTCTAATTATACCATTACCGCTACTTCCGGTGCCGGCTGTCCTTCTCTTCCAAAAATTGTAACCGTTTCCGTTCAACCAAATGTTACAGTTGCCATTAGCGGGCCAACAATTATGTGTGATGGAAATAACGTTACGCTGAACGGAACAGGCGCCTCTACGTATTCCTGGAGCCCCGGTGCTTTATCAGGAAGCTCGGTGATCGTTGCTCCTTTAGTTACAACCACTTATACTTTGATCGGTTCTTTTGGCTCGTGCTCAAACACAGCGTTACAAACGGTGAGCGTTTCTCCTCAATTAACCGTTCAGGCTTTTTCAACCCCATCAACAATTTGTATAGGTAATACTGCTACTCTTAATGCTTTTGGCCAGGCAGGCGCAGGCACTACCTCTTATTCATGGAGCACAGGCTCTACTTTACAGGCTATTGCGGTAACACCAACTGTTAATACTACTTATACAGTATCGGGTGTTTCTAACGGTGTTTGCAGCAGTTTTACAACTGTAACTGTACTTGTTGATCCTTGTATTGGATTTAAACCGCTGTTTGGTTCAACTGCCGAAATAAAAGTTTATCCAAATCCAAACAACGGTTCATTTGCAATTACCATCTCTTCTATCACAAACAATTCGGTAATTGTCGAAGTCGTCGTCGGTATCGCTCCAGTCGGCGTCGCCGTAGGCC
>JANYBY010000068.1 GCA_025360565.1 Bacteroidota bacterium | reverse complement strand
ATTAAAGGGCGATGTTAAGTTTGACGAAGTGGCACCAAAATGTTCATTCATAACACCGGTGCCCGGTGGCGTTGGTCCAATGACCATTACCAGCCTTTTACAAAATACTTTATTAGCGGCGAAGAAAGAGATTTATAAGTAAAATCTGCAATTTTTAAATTACTTAATCACAGGTCCAGATAGCTATCGGGATGCAATCACGATTGTTCGAAATATTCAAAATTCATATCGTGCCTACGACACTCAGATTTTTATTTTATTTGTTCTCAAATGCGTAAATTTGATGTAGCAAAACGGCACAATGCAACCCGTTAGGCACAAGCAGGCGGACATTCCATTAGACAAAAAACTTGTATGACAAAAAGACTCTTTCATAGTTTAATCACGGCGATTTTCATCCTGACATCGTTGGTATGTATAAAAGCACAGGGCCAAATACCGCAATTTTACAGGGCGCCTTTTATTCAGCCCGGAGATTCAACAAATATCATACAGCTAATTAAAAACGGAGTGCAGCGTAATAAAAAAAACGTTATAGCCTGGTTTCCTAAAGACTCGTTATCAGACAGCCGAATGGATGAAATATTAGATACCCTGTCTATTGGTGTCATCGCAGCGGAAAGGATAATCAAAGTCCCTCAAAAATGGCAGGTACATCAAAAAGGGATGCCTTATACGTTTTACTTCAGATTGGATAGTCTTGTTTCGCGAAGTTCTGGTGCAGGTTTTGTTTCAATCCCCTTTTGGCGCATAAAACAAGGGAAAGCGCCTTGGTTACATGAAGTCATCCACGAAATGCTGAATACCAAAAATGGAAATTGGACCAATGACACTATCACGCAGGAGATTGCTGTTACAAATATCCCTTTATGGCTGTCAGAGGGGGTACCAGAATATATTAGTCTGACAGTTTCACAAAAATATAAACTGCCCCTGTTCGATGTTCAAACAAAATCCTTTTTAACTAATAAGGATAGCGTTTGCAAAGAGGATTTGAAAGGAAAATTGGCCGATTCTATTCTTTCTTATATTGGCAAAAAAGGTGTCTTGATTCCGCTCTTCGGCAAAGAAAGAAAGTTATATGCGCCAACTTTTTACCATTGTTCTTGTTCTTTTGTAAAATACCTTGCGCAGCAATATGGAATTGACCCACTAGTTGTAAGCCTTGCTGCTTATCCAAGAGAAATTGAGGAATTGGGAAAAAGAATTCAATCATCACTGGATGATCTAAAAAAGGCTTGGTTGACCAAAATAAATCTTAAGTAAAGTATAAGTGGCTCATATTAGTGTGCAATTCATCCTCTTCACACGTCCCGCTATCGGGATGCAATCATGATTGTACGAAACATTCAAAATTCATAGCGTGCCTACGGCACTCAAATTTTTATTTTATTTGTTCTCTACCAATATTAGGCTCCGATGGAGCCAAATTCTGAAATGTAAGCGATAACTTGTATGAGTGAAATATTCATTGTTTCGTACAATGATGATTTACAATCTGCGAAGAGTAACAAAACAATTGGATTTGTAATCCATCCTTCATTATATCCTTACACCGATAATGCAAACGTCGTCAACTTGCTCCAGCTCGCCTTTCCATTTTAAAAATGTTTCTTCCAGAATTTTTCCCTGGCGTTGCAAGGTTTCTTCATTATGAGTTAAAAGCAAATTGCTTAAGGTTTTGTATTTAAATTTTTTTCCTTTTGGTCCGCCAAACTGATCGGCATAACCATCGGTAAAAACATAAACACAATCGTTGGTTTGCAGATCGAACACCTGATCTGTAAATATTTTTTTAGCGTATTCTTCCGAAGCAGTAATAGCTTGTTTGGTTGCTTTTAATTCTATCAGTTCACCGTTTCTGATGATCCAGCAAGGATTATTGGCGCCTGAAAATTTTAATGTTTTTTTATTAAAATCAATTAAGCAAAAAGCAATATCCATTCCATCTTTAATATCTTGAGTTGCATCAGCCGATTTAAGATTTTTTGGAAGTTCCTTATTCAAAAAATTAAGTGCATCGGCCGGGGTATTAATATTTGGGTTATAGGCTGTTTGATTTAAAAGCGTACCGTTGAGCATACTCATAAAAGCGCCGGGAACGCCATGTCCGGTACAATCCGCAGCAGCAAACACAGCAATGTTTTTATTTTTTGACGGGTCATCAATATGAAGGATCCAATAAAAATCGCCGCTTACAATATCCTTTGGCTTGAATAAAATAAAACTTTCCGGAAAAAATTTTTCTAAGGTTTTTTCGGTTGAGAGATTTGCGTCTTGAAGCCGTTTGGCATAAATGATACTATCGGTTATTTCTTTATTTTTTTCTTCTACTACTGTTTTTTGTTGCTGCAAGTCATGCGTTCTTTCTTCAACAATTCTTTCCAGGTTTTTTAAAGCATTTTCCTGCGCGTCTTCTTTTTCCTTTTTAAACCAATTTATTTTATCGGCAACCGCAACGGTCATAAAAATGAGAAAAACAGTGGCTCCTGCGGCGTGTGGATAAGGGATGTGTGAAATTCTGTTTTGAGTTGCAGCCTCGTAAAATGACAAAGCTAAAAGCAGCGCATTTATTACCATTCCGTTAAAAAGGTAACTCATTCTTATTTTTTTTCCGATCAAATTCTTAAACAGCGCCCCATAAACAACAAAGGTGCAAAGCAGACCTATCAAGGTATTTAACCCGAACCATCCCCTGAATGCGAGATAATATCCCATATCATAATTTCTATTTTTAATTGCTCCCATTATAATCAGGGCATTTGAAACTATAACAATTACAATTATAGCTTTTTTGTAAATACGAAGAAATTTAAAAAATTTAGAGAGCTCTTCTTTTTTATTTTCTAAAAAAACCAGAAGAAATGACGCGAAATAAAACATACCGAGATAACTGACATTGCTCTTCAAAAATTCGAGAAGTGTAAAATGTAATTGGTTTCTTGAAAACTGAGATGCGAAATCGTTATTGGCGGTGTACACAAAAATTAAAAAAGCAAAAATACATTTTGCAAGGTGCAGGTAACTCTTGTCGCGCGTAAATTTGTACAAGAATAAATTATAAATAAAGCAAAATAAAAGCACACCAAGATATACGCCATAAAAAACAAGTTTATCAATTGCCAAAAAGCCCAGGCTTCTTCCGTTGGCCTTATCAAATGCTAAAGCTGAGGCTGCATCACCTTTCAGCTCATAAGCTTGCTCAATTAAATTATTTGTCGCGGTAATTTGTAACGAATCCTTAGCGTATTTATAGTAAGAACGGGCGCAATATAAAACGTAAAATGAAGAATCTGTATTTCCTACCTGCTGATGATAAATTGCTTTAAGATACAACGCATGTCCGCTTGCCTCCCAATACTTTTGTTTTGGTGCCAGCCGTAAAATAAATTCGCAAAAAATATTTCCCGCTTCAAACTGGCCTGAAAGAATGTATATGTTAGCGCGTTTCACCAATTTACCGGTAAAGACAGTATCGGGAATATAATTTATTTTTTCAGCGTCAGTAATTGCTTTACTTATTTGTGATGTGCTATTTTTTATATCATCGTTAGCAAGCGCGGCGCTAAACAGCGCTTTTACAGCGCTTACATCAGGATTCGCTTTTTCCGAAGAATCAATTTGCGAGAAGCAATTAAGGCTTAAAAAAAGAAAAATTATGTAAAATCTCCATTTCATTCTAAGAAATTGAAGGTAGGGATTTTTAATGGAACGCGGTTAGTAAGAATTATTATTAATATTCCGAAATAGTTCTAAATTTGTTATAACTGTTGTAGTGTAGAAATTATTTTAAAATGAAAACAAAAATCCTATTCCTCTTTTCGTTTTTTACACTCTTATCATTCTCACAAAACGACACCCTTGATCAGCACGACGAAAAGAAAAGAAAGAACGGATGGTGGATGGTTTACTTGAATAAAAACTGGAAACATGTAAAAGATACAAGCCAGGCTTTTTATTACCGTTTTAATTATTTTGATCACGGCACCAACATTTACCCTATGGGCACTGCGGGTAAGAATAATTGGAAACTCGAAACTGAAGGTGAACCTTTAACTGAAACAAAATTTAAAATGCTTGACGGCGTTTATAAATGGTATGATAATAAAGGGCATTTATTTTCGGAACATGTTTTTAAAGAAGGGCAATACATTTCGTGTAAAGAATATTATATGACAGGTTTGTTGCACCAGCATTTTGATTATACAAAAAAATGTAAGCGACAAATTCACGGCTGGTGTGTTTCAGTGTATGATCAAAAAGGCAAATTGAGTATGGAGGGTTGTATGTGTAAAGGAAGAGACGGCGTTTGGGCTTTAACGCACTAAAATAATTTAAATGGAATTTGATCTTCAACCAACAGATCTTGCAGATGAATTTGTAAAATTAAGTCCGCTTAAACCCGGAGACTTTGACAAACTTTATCAAGTTGCAAGCGATCCTTTAATTTGGGAACAGCACCCTAATAAAGACCGTTACAAAAAAGAAGTATTTGAAATATTTTTTGAAGGCGCCATAAGATCGGGCGGGGCATTTATTGTTAGCGATGCAAAAACGGGGGCAGTAATTGGCAGCAGCCGGTTTTATAAGAGCGATAAAGATCATTATGCCATTGGATATACTTTTTTAGCAAGAGATCATTGGGGCACAACGCATAACCGCGCTTTAAAAAAATTAATGCTCGGTCACGCGTTTAAATTTGTAGATAAGATCATTTTTCACATTGGTGCAAACAATACGCGTTCGCAAAAAGCGATAGAGAAAATGGGCGCGAAAAAGATCGGTGAAGAAGAAATGGAATATTACGGCGAGGCAAAAAAATTAAATTTTATTTATGAGATAAGGCGGGATTCTGTTTAGTATTGAGTAAGGGGTATTGGGAATTGAAACTGGTGGTGTTAACCTAACTTTCAAAACTTCGCAACTTTCTAAACTTTCATCTCTCAACTATAAACTACAAATGCAATGCCGCTTTTTTTGCTAAAAGCTGTTCTTCTGTCTCAACATTATCTTCATCTTTTATACAACAATCTACAGGGCAAACGGCCGCGCATTGCGGTTCATCGTGAAAACCCTTACACTCAGTGCATTTATCGGAAACAATAAAATAAAGATCCATACTCTTTGGTGTTTGCGGATCATCCACTCCAACTTCCAAACCGCTGTTATGGCCTTTAAATGTGCCCTTCACGCCTGTTCCATCGGCATATCGCCATTCGGCGCCGCCTTCATATATAGCGTTATTTGGACACTCAGGTTCGCAAGCACCACAATTTATACACTCATCTGTAATTTTAATTGCCATTTTTTTAAGTAGTTTTGCTGTTCAATTAACTAAAAAGCAGACTACAAATATACAACGAAATTGTATGATTTTAAAACAAAGAATAAATGCATTTGTGAATGTTGGTTTGTTTATAAACCGGCATTTTTTAGGTCAATTACCCTCCGAAACCGCTCTGCACCATGGGTTACACAAGGTTATTGAACTGGCTTATATTCATAATGGCTGGTTTAGTCCAAATTTTGTTAACGAAGCCATTCGCAATATTGGAACAATGTTAACCGAAGACAGTTTGATTACATTTTGCGATAATAAAAGTGTTGCCAATCCAAAAACAGTTGCCGTTATATGTGCCGGAAACATCCCAATGGTGGGCTTTCACGATGTAATGTGTATTTTACTGAGCGGCCATAAAGTGCTACTTAAACTTTCAGCTGATGATAATGTGTTATTGCCTTTTTTTTTAAAGCTATTAACCCATTACGAACCCGAAATTGAAAAAAATATTTTATTCGCGGGAAATAAACTGACAGATTTTGACGCGGTGATAGCCACAGGAAGCAATAATACTGCAACGCACTTTAATTATTATTTTGGTAAATACCCGAACATTATCCGTAAAAACAGAACCTCGCTTGCCATATTAAGCGGAAATGAAAGCCCGGAAGACCTGAAAAACCTGGGCAAAGATGTGTTTTTATACTACGGACTCGGATGCAGAAATGTAAGTAAACTGCTTGTGCCCTTAAATTATAACTTTAACTTGTTTTTTGAATCGCTTATTGATTTTGGATATGTGATCGACAATAAAAAATACGGCAATAATTACGATTACCACAGGGCCATTTATTTATTGGAACAAATGTCTTTTTTAGACAATAATTTTTTAATGATACGGCAGAGTAAAGACCTGTTTTCACCCGTAGCAACGCTGTATTACGACTTTTATGAGAATAAGGATCAGGTAGACGATTATCTCGCTTTAAATAAAGAAAATCTGCAATGCGTTGTGGGTAAGGGTTATATTCCCTTTGGTTATTCACAACAGCCTGTTATAAGTGATTTTGCAGACAATATAAACACATCAAAATTTTTACTAACTTTATAGTAGAATTTATGAACCGTATTTTAAAGTTTAGTATCCTGTTGCTTTTATCTTTTAATTTAAAGGCTCAAATACCAACTGCCATAATTATTACGCCTACAATAGCGCCGTGTACAGGTGTTGCCCTTACTTTTACCACAAGCACTACCAATACGCCAACGGCATTTAGCTGGTCTGTATTACCTTCCAACTCAGTAGCCATTGTGCCCGACAAAACAAATCCATTTATAACTTTAACCTTTGCTAAAGGCGGAGTTTATACTTTAAGTCTTCAGGTTTCTAACGCCACCGGCACTACCAGCAGTTTTAAAACGTTTACAGTAATACAAAACGCGTTAGCTTCGTTTAATGCAAGCTTTACAAATGTTGGCTTTCCAACTACTCTTAACCTTACCAATTATTCAACCAACGGAATTAATAATGTTTGGAGTTATAACGATGTGCCTACAACTGATGTTTCCTATAGCGCAATAAAAAATTACACCGCTTCGGGCAGTTATAGTGTTACTTTAATTGAGTACGGAAGTTTAGGATGCAATGATACTTCTGTTTATGCATTCCGACTTTCAGATTCGTCGGGCGTTACTATACCAAATATTTTTACGCCAAACAACGATAGTATAAACGATATTTTTAGGCCAATAGCCAGAGGTATTGAAAAAATGAATGTTTGGATCTACAGTCGTTATGGCACTTTTATTTACAGCTGGGATAAGCCTCACGGTTTCTGGGATGGCTACACATCAAGCGGAGAGCCTTGCGCAGCCGGAATTTATTTTTGTGTACTGGAAGCCACCGGTTTCGACGGAAAATCATACAAATTAAAAGGATCGGTAACATTAGTTAAATAGTTATCTTAAAAGTTAACAACATATCTTTTAATTACAACAATCAAAATTACTTTAAGGGAATACAAAACGCGTCGCTCGAATTGAATAAAGGCGAGGTTTTGGCATTGGTAGGCAAAAGCGGCAGCGGTAAAACAACCCTTATAAAATGCATTTACGGACTCGAAGACCTCATGGGCGGCGAAGTACTAATAGAGGGCGAACTTGTTACAGGGCCCGCGTACAACCTTATTCCCGGCCATAAACAAATGAGTTTGGTAAGTCAGGATTTTTATGTTTTGGATAATCATACAGTAGAAGAAAATATTAATGATAAATTAATTGGTTATACCGATGAGGCAAAACAAAAAAGAGCAGCGCAACTTTTAAAATTACTGGAACTTACCGCTTTAAAAAATTCAAAAGCCAGGCATTTATCCAGCGGGCAAAAGCAGCGGGTGGCCATTGCAAGGGCTCTGGCCGTTATTCCAAAAGTTTTATTGCTGGATGAACCCTTTAGCAATTTGGATAAATTATTAAAGGATAAATTATTTGCTTTTGTAATTAAGGAAGTTAAAAAGAACCGCACCGGCGTTATTTTAATTACACACATTGCCGAAGAAGCCATTAAATATGCCGACAGAATTGGAGTGATTGATAACGGAAAAATAAAACAGATAGGCGAAAAATGGAAAGTTTATTATAAACCTAATAATACAAAGCTGGCAGGACTTTTAGGTGACTTTAACATTGTGCGAAAAGAAGATTTTGAAAAAAGTTCACGTACTAAAGTAAAAGCGAAAACAATTTTGCGTCCCGATAAACTTTTGTTAACAGGCGGGAAGAACGCGCTTAAAGTTCCGATTACCATTACCCATTGCAGCTTTAACGGAAAATGTTTTGAAATGCTTGCTGAGACTAATAACGGCAATTCTCTCATTCTCTATTCAAACAAAGCGTTACCACAGGAAAAACAAGTAATGGCCTTTGTGGAACCGGGCAAATAAAAAACCCCATGCAATTTGCACAGGGTTGTTCTTAATATTATACTTTTCTTAAAATGGAAAAAAGAAGGTTACCACCGCTGCCCAGGTCTTTGGAATCCCGCTTGCGCTGCCAATGCTGTTTCCGGAGCTGTTTCTAATTGTTCCGTCAGAATCAATTTTGCCGATACTGTTTCCTGAACTATTTCTTACAGTTCCGTCAGAATCAACTTTACCAATGCTGTTACCCGATCCGTTACGAATGGTTCCGTCTGAATCAATTTTACCAATACTGTTTCCCGATCCATTTCGAATTGTTCCGTCAGAATCAATTTTACCTACACTATTTCCCGATCCATTACGAATTGTACCGTTAGATTCGATCTTACCGGT
>JANYBY010000228.1 GCA_025360565.1 Bacteroidota bacterium | reverse complement strand
CTGATAATATGCGCCAGAGTTGTTTTTCCGAGGCCGGGAGGACCGTGTAACAAAACGTGATCTAAGGCTTCGCCACGCTGTTTGGCAGCGGCAACAAATACGCGAAGGTTATCTACAACCGATTCCTGTCCGCTAAAATCATTGAAATCAATTGGGCGCAAGGCCCTTTCAATTTCTTTATCGGTGGGATTTAAATTTTCATCACCGGCATTTAAATTAGCGTTCATACTGTAAAGATAAGGGATAAAAGCATTGGTGGTTGCTATGAATTGTAGCAAGCTATTCCTCTAACAAATTTGCCTCCTAATTTAAAAATGGTTATATTTAGTATATAATTTTAGCACACTCATGTTATCCTCTAAAATAAATATCGGTCATTCGGAAGTGCTGATGGATTCTGATGGAATTATTCAGGTGCATGCCTCTGACCATACTTATTCTTTAAGCGATATAAAGGATATTCACAAAGCGGCAATAGAACTATCCGAAAATAAAAAGATCTTGTTGCTTCTTATCACCAACAGATATACCATTGTTGATGAAGAAGGAAGGCAATTTTTAACCAAACCGGAAGCGAAAATTAATTTTATTGCAAAGGCTTTTGTTGTTAGATCTTTGGCGCAACGAATTCTTTTAAATTTTGTGCTTCACCTTAAGGCCGTAGATTTGCCGGTACGATTTTTTACCGATAAAGAGGAAGCTGCAAATTGGTTAAGGTCTTTTAGTTAAAACAAATTATCATGAAAATATTTAAACGGTTGATTGTTTCGCTGATCGTTTTATTTTTTGTTCAATCCTGCGGGGGCAGAATGATACCTGATATGCCTAATCCTACTTTTACGAGCGCATCATTTGAAGTTAATACGACCGGTGATACCATAAACAGAATGTATAATGGCCTTAAACAAGGGTGCTGGGTTCAGTTTGAAGTTGCGGTTGTTAGTAATACAATTTATTCATCATATCCACCTGATACAATTACCTATAAAACCTTTACAAAAGATACGAAGCGCTATGCCGCTGAAGAAGGTGTATATATTGATGATAAAAAAGAAGGTGTTTGGAAAAGTTTTTTTGCCGATGGGCGAGTTAATGCTACCGTTACTTATATAAAGGATGTTGCTCAATAATTGAATTATTAAATGTTTTTAAGAATTGATACCATAAACGAAAAAAAATTAATCGGGCAAATAATTAAAACTTCCCTGGCAAACAACAGAACTTTTGAGCTGTGGAAAAAATTTATGCCGCGTAGGAGGGAGATTAAGAATAATCTCAATACCGACTTAATCGCTATGCAATTATATGATAAGGATTATTTCAAAAATTTTGATCCGAAGATCGAATTTGAAAAATGGGCAACTGTTGAAGTGAAAAATTTTGATGATGTTCCAAATGAAATGGAAACGTTTACTTTAAAAGCAGGAGTGTACGCAGTGTTTTTACACAATGGCGCGGCGAGCGAAGGCGAAAAAACGTTCAGGTATATTTTTGAGAAATGGCTACCCGGATCGGAATTTGAATTAGATGGTCGCCCGCATTTTGAAATCCTAGGTGAAAAATATAAAAATGAAGACGCTGCTTCAGAAGAAGAAATTTGGATCCCTGTTAAGTCAAAATCACTTTAGACTTTAAAAATTTAAAAAAGTTAAATCTGTTTTCTGTTAATTAATGGTAAATCCGGTAAAAGGTATTTTATCGGCGTGGTTATTGTTCTTATTTATTTATAACATTGTATAAGGATAAATTGGATGAGAAAAATAATTTATATTTTTTTAATGTTTGTTGGCCTCACTTCCTTTAAGAATGGAAGTTTGCGGGCTTCAGTCAATTCCTTTTCGGATTCGGTTTTAAATACAGTTACCACCGAACTTTTTACGCAAACAATATGTATGCACCACGATGCGGTTAATTTACCGATCGATAATACCGGTTATATCAATTTGTTTTTTGATGAGGATGAAAAGATCAAAACAAACAATGAATGTGAGGTAAAATGTGATTTCACCAAATGGTTCAATGTTTCCAAAAATAGCGATCAGGTATACTCCTATCGTTTCTTTCAACAACCTTCCCTAAAACTTTTTATTTTAAATTCTGTTTTTAGATTGTGATCGCCGATTGAATTTTTTAATCTCCATTAAAAATTTAATTAATCATTATTTAAAAACAATTTAATATGAAAAAGATACTAAGTATTTTAGGAGCTATAGCTCTGTTTTTTTCCTGCACGGTAGTACCCGCAGGATATAAAGGTGTAAAAGTTTATTTATTGGGCCGAAAAAATGGCGGAGAGCTTAAAGTGCTCGATGTTGGGCGTTACAGAACAGGTATTAATCGAAAAATTTATTTATTTCCTATTTATCAGCAGGATTTTGCTTTTGGAAAAGACAACGGCGATACTTATTCGCTCGGACATGATGTGCCAACGACGCATGATCCGTTTCGGTTTCAAAGCAAAGAAGGAATTAATTTATCGGTTGATCTTGGGATCAGCTTTCACATTATCCCGGATAGCGTTAAAGCGGTATTTACAAAATGGAGGAGAGATGTAAATTATATTGCCAATGTTTATTTTGACGATCTGCTTCACGATGCGCTCATTCATGTGGCATCAAACATGGCTATTGAAGAGATCTACGGCCCCAAAAAACAATTGCTGATCGATCGGGTTGACAGTATGGTAGTGGCACGTGTAAGGCCCTACGGTATTGTGATCGATCGTATTTTTATAACCAACGATCTTAAATTGCCCGATGTAATTGTTCGGGCCATTAATTCAAAAATGGAAGCAACGCAAATTGCACAACAACGCGAAAACGAATTAAGAGAAGTGGAGGCAGAGGCAAGTAAAAAGATCGCGACCGCGAAAGGAGAATCGGAAAGCAAATTGATACGAGGAAAAATGGAGAATGCTATTAATTTATTAAATGCCAATACGCAATCTGAAATATTGGTGATAGAAGCAAAATCGCAGGCACAATCTACTTTAATTACCTCGCAAGCGCAGGCCGACGCGAACAAATTATTGCAAGCCTCCCTTTCGCAGCCTTTAATAGATCTAAAACGGATAGAACGCTGGGACGGGCATATGCCGCAGTTCACAGGCAGTGCAAATCCTAACATTACTTTACCTCATTAAAAAAGTAGATGCGGTAGGAGTAAATTCTTATCGCATCGCTTTTTTGTTTAAATAATTTAAAATAAAAATATGAAAATGAAATTGATCTTATCCCTTAGCATTATCTTGTTAACGGCAAGCAGTTGTAAAAAAACAAATACAAAACCACCGGATATTCAGCATGGAATAGATATAACCAAAGCGGTTAACTCAGGCGCTTTATTCATTAAATGGATCATTAATGATGATGACGGAAATAAGGCCACAGGCATGCAAAACTCCACAGTATTTTTAAGCAAATTAAAACCTGAACTTACTTTTGACAAACAGGGAACATTTGTTTTGAATTACACAGATTCGTTAACTCACAAACCGGTAACCGAATCAGGAACCTGGAGAACGGATGTGAATTCGAACTGCCTGATCATAAAAGGACCGTCTTATGAATACTCATTTACAGTTAATACTCTTGATGAGGAGGATCTTATTTTAGCGCACGTTATTCAAACTTCACAACAAATAAAAACAAGCGAGGGAGTTGTATCAACTCAGCAGGTAAGCATTGTTGAAACTTTGTACATGGAGGATGATGATTAAATTTATCTCAAAAATTATTTACCCCAGCGGTAACTTTCGTTTTCAAGCCCGGCCAGATCGATGGCCCTGTCAATTACAGTAGCGGCAAGTTCTTCGAAGGTTTTTGGGCGACTGTAAAACGAAGGTGAAGCCGGGCAAATGATGCCGCCTGCTTCGGTTATAGTTTTCATGTTGTTAATGTGAATTAAACTGAGCGGGGTATCGCGGGGAATTAAAATTAATTTTCTCCGCTCCTTTAAGATCACATCGGCGGCTCTTGTAATAAGATCGTTGCTTATACCGCTTGCAATGCGGGCGAGTGTACCCATGCTGCAAGGGCAAATGATCATGATATTGTATTTTGCCGAACCGGATGCAAAGGGCGCGTAAAAATTATTTTTTTCGTAGATCTTAAAATCATAATTTTTATAGTCCGAATTATTCAGCTCATGTTCCCAAACCGTTTTTGCATTATCACTAAACACCAAACTTATTTCTGAAAACTGATCTTTCAGCTTTTTCAACTTATCTAAAAGTACTTTGGCATAAATACTACCGCTGGCACCGGTTACAGCTATTACAATTTTATTTTGGTTCACGGATCTTTGGTTTTAAAGTTATTTTATACGAAACAAAAAGCGTAACAACTGTGTTGTAAAAACCTTTATTGAACGCTTTGGATATAAAATTAGGATAATAAGCCTGATTTACAAAATTGCCAAAACCCCTAACGGGTAAATAGGAATTGGAACTTCTTACTTCCACATACAATTTATTTTTAATTAGTTTACCAAGCCCAATGTTAACACCGAACTCCAAATTGTTAAAGGGATAAGCGCCTGTATAATTGGCGTAATTTATGCTCTCGTTGTAATTAACTAAATAGGCAATGGAGTGGCCAAGCGTAAAAAAATAATCGTGGTTTATGTTTTGTTGGAATGTGATGGGCACATCAATATAATTTAAATTCAACGAATAAAAATTAAAGTCACCTTTGGCAGGATTTGGAACATGCCTTGCGCCTTTTTGCGAAAAATAAAAGCCAATATTAATATTTGAATATCTTTTAAGACGAGCGTTAACAGCGGCCCCGCCAAAAAAACCTATTTTGTGTAATCCGTTATAAGGGTCGCCGTGTACCTGACTAACATTGAGTCCCAAGGAAGGCCGTAAGGAGAAGATCGGTTCTTGTGTTTGTGCAATAAAAAAAACCGGAAATAAAAATATTAAAATAAAAGATCTCAATTTATAATAAAGTTAAGGATTTTAAATCGCTTAACGCAAAGCGGCAAAATTTAAAATAGAGTTAAAACTTATATCCAAAACCAATGGCAAGTGTTGTGATCAGCTGCAGGCGAGGGCCATTGATATCGCCGCTAGTGTCGTATTTGCCGTCTTTGTTCCAATCACGTTTAATAATGATATCATCATCGTATATCATTTGAGAAATAATATTGGCGCTAAAATATTTATTTATTTTTAAGGTTAAGAGATTATTAAAAACAACGTCAATGTTTTGCGGGTTGTGCCCGTAATTAGAAAAAAGATCGAGGTAAGAATCTAAATTCACGTTCTTAAAAATATCTTTTTTAAATCTTAAAATGATCCTGCCGCCAAACTCATACCTGCTGTGTTTTCCATGAGTGATCACGTTTCCGGCGGTATCTAAAATGGCTTTCTCAACACCGTAGGCGCCGGCATCTGCCAGATAACCTCGGTTAACTATCGTAATTTTTCCGGCCGCCGGAGCAAATGTAATCGAAAAATAATTTGTCGGTTTATAATCTAAACCAAGAGCCAATTGAATATATGCCGGAGAACAAAAATCGGAACCCGCCTGACCTGATATAGAATCACCTGCGTAAGTGTAACCGGGTGCGAACTGGCTTCTAAAATCGGCTTGAGCTACATAAAACCAATATTTACTAAAGGCGTTAATATTGTATTTTGATAATGCAAAAATCTGATCAATATTTTTTCTGAATAATTTATAATCCCCCGGTTTTATCAATCCATATTGCGCGTCTAATTTTGTCAGCCATTCGTGTTTAGCTTTTTTATAAACAACTTGAATATTTAAAATTGAATTAAGTGCAATGTTATCCTGCCCGCCGCCTTGCCAATTACTTAGCGCTGTTTGGCTTGCGTTAACCCCAAAAAATCCGGTAACTTTCCAGGAAGTGTCTTTTTGCGATTTTTTTGACTGCTTTAATGAGTCGGGCAATGTATTTTTTTCTCTTGCAAATATTGAAACAACAGAAACGGATAACAAAAGTAAAAGCAATTTTTTCATAGAGTATATTTTAAAATAGAAATTTAAATTGTGGAATGGTCTTTTATAATATTGTATAATGTATCGCGCTCAACAGGCGTGCGGCCTACCGCTCTTATCAGATCAACTAACTCTTGCGTTGAAAGTTTAGGGCTTTGTTCTTCGGCGCCTGCCATGCTATATATTTTGGTGGTATCATCTATTGTCCCATCCAGATCATCTGTACCAAAATTCAGCGAGAGCTGCGCGGTGTTACGGCCAATCATGGCCCAATAAGCTTTTATGTGCTGAAAATTATCCAGATAAATTCTTGCAACCGCGTAATTACGCAGGTCTTCGATAACGCTTACTTCCGGCACATGCGCCATTTCATTTTCTTTATTCCGGAATTTGAGTGGAATAAAAGCGTTAAAGCCTTTTGTTTTATCTTGCAATTGCCTTAACCTTTCCATGTGATCAATTCTGTGCTCAAATGTTTCTATATGTCCATATAACATAGTCGCGTTGGAATGACAACCCATGCCGTGCCAGATCTCGTGAATAGAGAGCCACTCTTCGGTACTGCATTTTCCGCCCGCAATTTTATCGCGAATATCTTTATCAAAGATCTCTGCACCGCCGCCAGGCATACTTCCTAAACCAGCTTCTTTCAAAACTTTTAATCCTTCGGCATAACTTAGCTTTGATTTTTTAAAAATATAGTGAAGTTCAACAGGGGTTAAGGCTTTAATATGAAGATCGGGACGGTGCTTTTTTATTTGCGAAAAAAGTTCAGTGTAAAAATTCAGATCTTGCTTTGGAACAACACCACCGGTAATGTGCACTTCGGTTACAGCTTGCTCGTCGTATTTTTTAATGATAGCCATTATTTGTTCAACTGTTAGCTCCCAACCTTGTTCACGATGTTTTATAAGACGAGAGTAGGAGCAGAAAGAACAGGCATAAACGCAAATATTGGTTGGTTCAATATGAAAATTATGATTAAAGTAAACATAATTGTTATTTTTTTTCTCGCGTACAAAATTGGCAAGTGTTCCCAAAAAACCAAGACTGGCTTCTTTGTATAACGTAACCCCTTCTTCAAAAGTAATACGCTCACCGGCATAAACTTTTTGCGCAATAGCCTTTAAATTTCCCGAAACCCCTGAGTTTAATAAAGTAGTAGACGAATGAGATGAATGAGTGATATTCATTGGACAAAGTTAGCTTTAATTCTTCGGGTTGAAAAATAAAAAAACCCTCGGGTTAGGAGGGTTTTTTGAAATATATTTAATGAAAAATTATTTTTTTTCTTCGCTTGGAGCAAGCTTAAGTTCAGGAGCAGTTTCACCTTTCTTTTTGCAACAAGATTTTCCTTCGCCTTTAGCGCAGCCTTCTTTTTTCTCGCCTGCGCAAGCTTTACCTTCACCTTTTTTGCAACATTCTTTTTTACTTTTTTTATCTTTGTCGTCACCTTTTGAAGCAACAGCTGTGCTCGATAATAAACCGGCAAATGCAGCTAATAATAATAATTTTTTCATTGATTAAGTTTATTTGATTTATACAAATATACCGGAATAAAGCCTATATAAATGTTAAAATTTTCCAATATAATTAACAGATGCCTTAAGCGGTTTTTTTTTATGAAAGATCAATTACATCCAATACAACTAACAAAGAAAAAATTATACCTCCGAGTAGGGTAAAACACAATAATAAGGTAATCCAAAAGTTAAGCGTGATCTTATTACCATCGTGAATATATACAGGGATCAAATTTATAAAAGGAAAAAAGCATAAAATTACGAGAATTACAAGTTTGGCGCCGTTTTCGCCCTTGCGTTTTAGTAGATTATTTTGTTGATCATTTAAAAGTGCATCTATATTTTTAAACTTTTTTTCGGGTTGAATAATTTTATTTTCAGCAGAAGCACTTACCGGAGCATTGTATTTTGGTTTATTAAATACGTTTGTTTCAGGGTTTTTTGGTGCCATGAGGACAATTTCCGCCGGAGGTACAATGGGAGTCGTAATTTGTTGACTTTTTACAACCTCTTCATTTGGAACTTCTAAATTAACTTCCTTTACTTTTGCAGAGGTAACTTTTGTTTCCTTTGCTAAAGTTGTGTTTCCTTTGGCGCTCGCAAAATAAAATCCTTTTGTATACCTGCGTTTTTGAAGACTGAATTTACTCGCGCATGAGCTAAGTAAAATTATTGTGATAAAGGGTAAAATTAATTTTTTCATATTTGTTTTTTTGGTTACTGTAAAATTAACTCACAAAAACCCTTAAAGCAAGTATTATTTTTTAAAATAAGCGGTGATCGGAAAGTGATCTGTAAAAGTTTCGTCGGAGCGTTGATAACTCTTACATTTTAGTTCTTTAGAGTGAAAAATGTAATCGATCCTGAATTGCGGCCATTTACCAGCATACGTGCGTCCAAAGCCGTTGCCTTTTTCTACAAAGGCATCGTTTAAATTACCCAAAAGCTTTTGATAAGTGTAAGAAGCGGGGGTATCGTTAAAATCACCACATAAGATAAGTTTATGTTTGCAGGTTTTAATATGAGCAGTAATCATTTCAACCTGCTTGGTTCGCTTGGTAAATGCTCTTTTTAATCGCCTTAAAATATTTTTACTTTGTTCCAGCTCATCTTCGGCGTCTTTTTCAGAAATAACATCATCCAAAAATTTATTGTCCTTTTTACTAAAACTTATTGACTGTAAATGCAGGTTATAAACGCGGATCGTATCATAATTAATTACCACATCGGTAAAAATGCAGATGTTATTAGATCTTGTATTGAATACCAGTTTGCCTTGGTTAGTAATGGGATATTTGCTGAAAGTGGCAATGCCCCAATGATCTACTTCTCTAAGCGTAGATGTGTATTCTGAATGATAATATTTTGTGTTCAGCAATTTTTTTACCGTATCTATATTATTAAATGTTGTGCTGCCTTCGGATGTGTAAAACTCCTGTAAACAAAGTATGTCGGGATGTATGTCCGCCAAAGAATTTAAAATTTTGTTTCGCGTTTCTTTATTTTTTTTCCAATTGTAAAGGTCAAACAACATGCTGTTGTAAGAAGTAACGATCAAAGATTTTGAGTGATCCTTTGTTTCGTTTGAGCTATATTGAACATAGCGGAATGCGGTAGGTATGGCGATGCAAAGCGCGATAAAACCAAAAATAAATGCGTGTTTAAATTGAATGAACCAATAAATGATAAATAAAATATTCAGTAAAAAAATAAACGGAAAGGCCAATCCGAAAAAAGCGGGAAGCCATACTAAAACCGGTGGAATGTATTTTGCCGCAACCGCAACCAGTAAACTTACAATGGTAATATAATTTAACCAAAGTATTATTTTATTAAAAACCGAAAGCTGCTGCTTTTGCCTGAATTCAGCGAGCTTGCGTAATTCATCGAAAGATATTTTTTTAAAAACTGAAATGATCTTTTACTTTACTAAAGCCAGCGCTTCTTCAATATAGGCATAAGTGCTCAGTATTTCGGGCTTACCGTTCACAACGGCCACATCGTGTTCAAAATGCGCGCTCGGTTTACTATCGGCGGTAATAATTGTCCAGCCGTCCTTTAATTGTTTAATATTTTTTGTGCCCATATTTATCATCGGTTCAATGGCCAATACCATGCCTTCGGTAATTTTTGGCCCATTGCCGCGTTTACCGTAGTTGGGTACTTCCGGCTCTTCATGTAAATTTTTTCCTAAACCATGTCCTACCAATTCGCGCACAACGCCATATCCGTTTTTTTCGGCGTGCTGCTGTATGGCGTAACTTATATCGCCAATGCGATTACCGCTGATCATTTTTTCTATTCCCAAATACAAACACTCTTTTGTAACATCAATTAATTTTTGCACTTCGGGTTTTATATTTCCTACTGCAAAAGTATAAGCATGATCGCCATAAAAACCATTTTTCTTTACGCCGCAATCCACCGAAATAATATCTCCTTCTTTTAAAGGTTCTATGGTTGGTATGCCATGCACAACGGCTTCGTTAATTGACATGCATAAAGTTGCCGGAAAATCGGGCGCGCCATTATGACCCTTGTAGCCTTTAAACGCGGGCACTCCGCCGTTATCACGAATAAATTCTTCGGCTAATTTATCTAAAAAAGAAGGAGTAACACCCGGCTTTACTTCCCGTGCAACAATGGCAAGGGTACGCGAAACCATTAAGGCCGATTCGCGCATCAATTCAATTTCCTCTTTTGTTTTTAAATAGATCATTTTTTACCGAACAACTTTTTAAATAATCCGCCTTCTGATTTAGAACCGTTATTGTGGGCATCGGGGTTGCGTAATTGATGATCAAAATCTCCGCTTTCCGGATGAAGCATTTGCCAAACTTCGCTCCAGCCTAAAAATCCACCCACATTTCTGTCATCAATAAAAATATCCGCATTAATTTTTCGTGAAATTGTATCATCAATAACTTCTTCGGGATAATTTTTATTTACAGCGTAAAACTCAACGCCTTTGCTTTTACAAAACTCAACAGCTTCCTCCAATGGTGTTCCGGCCCTGAATGTCCATAAAATAAGTCGGTGACCCTTTGCCTGCATTGCTTTTAGGGTAGCGATAGCAAAAAGCATTTCTTTACCAATAGCCGGATATTTATGCTCCACAATTGTTCCGTCAAAATCTACCGCAATTATTTTACCGCTTGGGTTTATTATATGTTGCATTTATTTCATTTATAAGTTTTTTGCTGAAAGTACTTTTAAATCTTTGTCCAACTCGTATAATCGAGGCTGACCTGTTCCGATCTCAAATTCTAAAATTTGTGCAGGCGTCATTTTTTCCAAATACATGATCAATGCTCGCAAACTATTTCCGTGCGCTACGATTATAATGTTTTTTCCCGCTTTTAATTTGGGAATGATCTCACTTTCAAAATAAGGAATAACACGGGCAGCAGTATCCTTAAGGCTTTCGCCGTTGGGCGGTGCAATATCGTAACTTCTTCTCCAGATCTTTACCTGCTCTTCACCAAATTTTATTGCGGTTTCCGCTTTATTTAAACCTTGCAGGTCACCGTACATGCGCTCATTAAGGGCCTTGTCGTAAACAGGTTTTAATGGAGGATGTTCTGCAGTTTGCATCGCAAGATCCAATGTTTTTTGCGCGCGGATGAGTGCCGAAGAATAAGCGAAATCAAAATGAAAGCCTTTTAATTTGAGACCCGCGTTTTTTGCTTCTTCTTTTCCCTTTTCGGTAAGGTCAACATCTACCCATCCCGTAAATTTATTTTCTAAATTCCAGGTGCTTTGTCCGTGACGAAAAATTACTAATTGTGCCATAATAGTGGTGTAAATATAAGGTAAAATTGAGGTTATTGAAAGGGATTTTTGTAACATTTGTTTAGGAGGTAAAACATAAGAGAAGCAAGAGACAAGACCTTTTGGAGGCAAGATCAGAGTGTTTTCGGAATTATACATATAAATAGGGAGGCCCAGAGAACACGAAGTTCGTTTTAAGTTTTGTAGAACTTACGTAATAAACATCTCCATTCAACTTCGTGTCTCCGTGGTAAAAAAAGTGAGCAGAGTTTGCAAAAATAAACTAAAATATGTATATTTGACTATTGATAGTAAATAGTAAAATAAATGTTTATAAAAGATAAAATATTAAAGCTGTTTGATGTTCATAATGAATTGAGCGTTAAAGAGATAGTTGATAAACTAAGTGTATCAAAACAAATGGTGCATTTGATTCTGCATAAGCTTATTATTGAAAACGAGGTTCAAAAATTTGGTCGTACTCCCAAAACCATTTATCGGGTAATTAAAAAAGGAAATACGGTAAGCGATGGTCCGGTTGAATATGAATCGGCTAAAGGACAAAAAGAATTTATGCAAAAGAATTTTTTGTCGGTTTCCGAAACCGGTGATCTGCTTCAGGGTTTTGAAGCGTTTGATAATTGGTGCAAGCATCGCAATTTGCCTTTTCAAAAAACATTGTCCGAATTTATTGAGACCAAAAAAAAGTATTCGCATTATTATGATAAGAACGGAATGGTTGACGGGACCGCGAAATTGAAAAGCACAAAAGGTTATACTAAACTATTTTTGGATAAATTGTATTACCTCGACTTTTACGCCATTGAACGTTTTGGCAAAACGCGTTTGGGTACTTTGTTGCATTTTGCCAAGCAAGGGCAAAATAAATTTTTGATGCGCATAATGATGGAAGAAATAAATAAAAGAATAAATCATTTTGTAAAATTGCATAAAGCGGATGCCGTTTGTTTTGTACCGCCCACCATACGGCGTGAAGTTCAGATCATGAAATTTATTCAAAACAATTGCAATATTTCACTCCCCGTTATTGAAGTAAAAAAGATAGGCGGAATAATTCCGGTACCTCAAAAATCGCTTTCAAAATTGGATGAACGAATTCGAAATGCCGAAAATACATTTGCTGTAACCGAACAACGAAATTTTAAACATGTGGTAATGATTGATGATGCTGTAGGTTCAGGTGCAACGCTCAATCAAATTGCCGGAAAAATTCTTAATAAAAAAATTGCCAAGAAGGTCACAGGATTAGCTGTGGTAGGCAGTTTTAAGGGCTTTGATGTTATAACGGATATTTAACCGCGCATCATTTACTACAGCGCTTTTTAACCACGGAGAACACTGAGAGCACGGAGGGTCACGGAGTTTTTTTTGAGTATAGTAGATCTGAGGATAATAAATATCTCCGTGCAACTCAGTGTTTCTCTGTGTCTCTGTGGTTAGTTCTCTGTGGTTACGGATATTTAACCACGGCGCTTTTTAACCACGGAGAACACTGAGAGCACG
>JANYBY010000380.1 GCA_025360565.1 Bacteroidota bacterium | reverse complement strand
AAGAAAGCCTGTGAACAGCCAAAAATGTTGCCAGTCCCAGGTAGAATCCATTTGCTGTACCATGGTGTAAAATCCGCCAACTTGTTTGTGCGCATCTTTAATTGTAAAGATCACCACAAATTGTTTGGCTTGCATAACTATTTGCTCCATGCCGTCTTTACATCCTTGCGAGAAAGCTTGAAAAAAGTTATATGATTGTGTATTTACCTTGGTACCATTAACACTCCGTGGATAAAAGCCAATGGTACCATCGCCGCTTACCTGACATTTGGTACGTACAGTATCGGTTCCTCTTAAAAGTGTTAATTCAACTTCTTTTGATCTGTTACCAAGAAGTTGTGTTTTTAATTCATCATAAAATTTAACGGAATTATTATTAACGGCAAGAATTCTGTCGTCTACTTTAAGATTTGCGTTGGCTGCAAAGCCCGTGCTGTCTATTTCGCCGATCTTTGGAATAAAGCGCGGAAGTAAAAATTCAGATTTTTTTAAACGCTTTAAAATTTTAGATCTATCGTTATCGTCAACCGGAAGAGAAAACTTTTCACCATTGGCGTGAATACCTTCAATGGTTTTTATTCCGTTCATGATTATTTCAACGGGAATGCGTGTAACAGAAATTACGGGTTTACCGTCCAAAGAAAAAATATAATCTCCGTTTCTTAAACCCATATCATAAGCGGTACTATCCACCATTAAGCCATATTTTAAATTGGCAACGGGCAATGAATTTTTTCCCCAGAAAAATAACACCATCCAAAAAATTAAAATTCCTAAAAAGAAATTTACAATAATTCCGCCCATCATTACCAATAAACGCTGCCATGCCGGCTTGCTGCGCAGTTCCCATGGTTCAGCGGGTCTATCGATCATTGATTTGTCCATTTGCTCATCCACCATTCCGGCAATCTGAACGTAACCTCCAAATGGGAACCACCCTAAACCATATTCGGTATCGCCGATCTTCTTTTTGAATAAAGCAAAATTCATTACGTTGGCGAAGGGGAAAAGAAAATCGAAGAATAAATAAAATTTATCTACACGACATTTAAATTTTTTTGCAAACCAAAAGTGACCAAATTCGTGGAGCGTAACAAGTATGGTAAGACTGAGAAAAAGCTGGGCTATTTTTATGAACATGTGTGTTTTGTTTTTAGGCCAATAATTATGCTGTAAATACATAATTAATTGAGCAGCGTAAAGTTACAGTTATTTAGGGGATTTAGAAGGGAAATCTCGACTTTTTAAGGAATATTAGGAAAACTATCCTATTAGTAAAGACACTAATTTCACTAATTAACACTAAGAGATAAGATTTAATCATAAGAACAATCTAAGGAAATTTAATTTGTGATAATTCGTGGAATAGGTGTCTAAAAATTTGAACTAATTTGTCTCTAAAACTGCTGTAAAGCAATTTCACGGGCTTCCTTATCGCACTGAACGTACTCGCTATAATTGGGCGATTTAATAAATGGCATTTTTTCTAAAGTATTTGCAACTACATCGCTCATTTTTAAAAAACTTATTTTGTCCTGCAAAAAGGCTTCAACGGCTATTTCGTTAGCGGCATTTAAAACACAAGGCATGTTTCCGCCTTTGTTTAAAGCTGAAAAGGCTAATTTAAGATTGGTAAATGTTTCGAGATCGGGTTTTTCGAATGTAAATTCGGGATAATTTAAAAAGTCAAAACGCGGAAAATTATTTTTTATTCTTTGAGGATAACCCAAAGCATATTGTATCGGCAATTTCATATCCGGCAAACCCATTTGCGCTTTTATGCTTCCGTCTTCAAATTGTACCATGCTATGAATAATACTTTGCGGATGCACGATCACATCGATCTGATCAGGTCTTAAATTAAACAGCCATTTTGCTTCGATCACTTCAAGTCCTTTATTCATGAGGGATGCGGAGTCAATAGTAACTTTCGCTCCCATTGTCCAGTTTGGATGTTTTAAGGCTTGTTCTTTTGTAATTTGCTGAAGATCTTTTTTTGTTTTGCCTCTGAACGGTCCGCCGCTTGCAGTTAAATAGATCTTTTCAATTTTATTTTCCCACTCGCCAACCAAACATTGAAAAATGGCTGAATGTTCGCTATCTACAGGATAAATATTCACCGCGTTTTCAAGTGCCAGTTTTGTAATCAATTCTCCGGCAACCACGAGCGTTTCTTTGTTGGCAAGTGCGATCGTTTTTTTATGTTTTATGGCGTTGATGGTACTTGCGAGGCCGGCGTAACCAACTATGCTGGCTAAAACAACATCCACAGTTTCCATTTCAACTATTTGTTCAATGGCTTTTGTGCCTGCAAAAACTTTAATATCTTTTGGTTGAAGCGCTTCTTTTACTTTAAGATATTTTGTTTCGTCGGCAATTACAACGGCATTTGGTTCAAATTCTAAAGCCTGTTGAATTAAAAGGTCGGCGTTGCTATTCGCAACTAAAACTTCGGCGCAAAAAACATCCGAGTTTTCTTTAATCACTTGCAAGGCTTGTGTACCAATGCTTCCGGTACTTCCGAGGACGGCTATGTTTTTTGTACCTGACATTTTAATTTCTATTCTGATAAACGAGTGCTATAATTGATTGTATCTTCTTTTGCATAAGCAATAGCTAAAATAATTACTTCTTTTGAGCTTTCGTTAATTATAAAATGCGTCAAATATGGAAACTGCTTAAAGCTAATTGTTCTTACCTGATTATACTTAATTTCAAAGAATGGATTGGTTGATAAAAGTGAATTTATTTCTTCTAATCTATCAAGAAATTGTTGGGGTAATTTATTGTTGATCTTAAAATAATAAAGCAATGCGTATTTAATATCCTCCTCTACTTCAGGAAGATTTTTTACTTTAAAATTCATAAAGATTTTCTAAGATCATCTAAGGTTTTCTTAAAATCTTTTATTGAATCGGGATTTTTATTATAAGATTCAAGTCTTTCAGAGATCAAATTTTTGTGCCATTCGGGAATTGTAAAATCAGAGTCTACTCCTTCAGATATTTTTACATAATCCAACGTTTTGATAAAATCAATGAATGCCTGAGCCTTATTGTCGTTTATTTCTAAATTTACTCTCATAAATCCTTATCACAAAGGTAGTAATTTTTTTGAATTTTACTTTAAAATTTTAAGACTGAAATTCCTAGATCCTTACAATTTATAAGAATAAATTTATTTTTCATGCTGCTTTTATCAAGAACAACCTTGATACATTCATTCGCCATCATGGTTGCCACAATACCCGGAATAGTTGCCAGTACACCATTTTCAGAACAATCGGGCACATCTTCTGCATTTGGAGCTTCAGGAAATAAATCGCGTAAATTTTTACTTCCGTTTAAATTAAATACAGCCAATTGGCCTTCAAATCCCAAAATGCTTCCGTACACCAACGGTTTACCTAATTTTACGCTGGCATCATTCACAATATATCGTGTGGCAAAATTATCGCAACCGTCGATTATAATATCGTAGTTCTTTAGGATCCCTTCCGCATTTTTTTCATCGATCATTACGGCGTGTTTAATAATGTTCACTTCCGGGTGTAACGCTTTTATTTTTTTTTCGGCCACGTCAATTTTATTTTGTCCTACATCGCTGTTGCCAAATAAAATTTGCCTGTGCAAATTGGTAATGCTTACGGTATCAAAATCAACAATACCGATCGTACCAATGCCGGCGGAAGCCAAATATAGCAGGGCAGGACAACCAAGCCCACCGCAGCCCACGATTGCTACTTTTGTGTTTCTTATTTTTTCCTGTCCTTGTAAACCAATTTCAGGAATCATAATTTGGCGGATGTATTTTCTTTTTTCTTCCGGAGATAACATGGTTAGTTTGTAAAAGCGTTATCCCAATCTTTAAAAACGGGCTCGTAACCTTGTTTAGAAATTACTTCAATAAATTCATGAGGAGAGCGTGTGTCGTCAATTTCAAATTGCTCTAGCGATTCAGGATCAACGGCATAACCACCGGGATTTGTTTTGGAGCCTGCGCTCATAGAGGTGGCCCCTAATTTTATAATATTATCTCTGAATCCCTTCGTTTCCCTTGTAGAAATAGATAATTCAACATCGGGATTAAAAATGCG